>JAOZLN010000124.1 GCA_029934845.1 Candidatus Sabulitectum sp. | reverse complement strand
AGAACCAGACTTTCTTATCAGAACATTGCCAGGAGTATCATGTTTGTAATGAAGACCTCTTTCTTCTGCAAATGATCTTAAATAATCAGATATCCTGCCTTCATCGCCACTTGTGTGCGGAATGGAACATATCTCCTTAAAGAATCTCCAAACCGGCTTTCTGTTCAGTTCTTCTGGAAACATAGTTACTCCTGTCTGAAAGTCTCTAAAAAATTGTTAAAAACAACCTCGCCGGTACTAAACCCCGGTCCAGAGGCTAAAACTGATTCCAAGTCAATGTTGTTCCTTCTGAAAAGCTCAATATCCTCTGCAAAGCACTCATTCCCTTGAACCCGGTCGAATTCCGGGTGGAACTGTGTGCCGAATAATTTCATTTTCCGGTTTACAAAAGCCTGGATCTCTGTGTGATCATTGGTTGCTGTAACTACTGAACCGGATGGAAGCTCAACCACACAATCATAATGAGACTGCCATACAGCCTTTTCCCCTGAAACTTCCGCAAACGGCCATTCTGGAAGAAAAAGAACATTCCGCCACCCAATCTCAATTCTTTTGCATCTTGCAACAGCATCAATCCCAACGGTAGCCCTTGCAAGCAACTGATGGCCGTAGCAGATGCCCATTTGCGGTATCCCTGCTTCAGAGCAGCTTTGTACAAAAGAGATCGCCCCCTCCATAAAGGAAGTATCATCCACTATGGAATACGAAGAGCCGGAATGAATAACTGCTCTGTATTTTTCTGCAGCTATTACCGGGAAAGGTTCACCCTCAACAACCCTCACTACAGTAAATGGAACTTTAAGCCATGAGCTTATGCGCTCTCCGGATATGCCATCTACGGAATAATCAATAACGGCAACAGGTTTATTCACAGCCATAAAACCCCTTATTTATCAACAGTTGAAGAACGAAATTGAACAACCTAGAACAGTACAATAATTCACCTGTCCGGCCATTTGCAACTGCAAGCCAGTTGAAGTATCATTTTCACTTCGAAAGGAGACCGTTCTGAAAAAACTAATTGCAAGAAGAAACCGGTTCCCATTCTTCAGACCTGTGCATCCCAGACGAAGGCTTACAGTAAGAATGGATACCACAAACCACTGTAACTTAAGATGTTCCATGTGCCCAATGAGACTTTCAGATAACGATCCATCCAGAAGATGGAACCACATGAGTGATGCTGTATTTCAGAAGATCAGAACCGAGGTTTTTCCTGTTGCCAGAACTGTGGGGATATCATGCGGCGCAGAGCCTCTGACAAACCCGAAGTTTGGCCGGCATCTTCAAGCTCTTTTTGAAAGTGGTGTTCCCTACAGACAAATGGTTACAAACGGCACCCTCCTTACCGCAGAACTCATAGACATAATTCTTGAATTTCCACCTACCAGCCTCTTTGTATCCATAGATGGAGCCAGCAGTAAAACCCATGGTTTGATCAGAGACGGGGCTGATCTTGATAAAATACTCGCAATGACCAGCAGAATTATAGCAGGCAGAGGCAAAAGGATCTTCCCCATGCTTGGTTTCAGCACAACTCTTCAGAAAGACAATCTTAATGAACTTGGCGATATTGTGAAACTTGCAGGCAGAACAGGAGCATCGTCTGTAGGTGCTGTTCCACTGGTTCCATATGAAGGGTTAAACACCCTTGAAAAGGTTGTGGACACAAGCTCAGACGAAGCAGTGTATGAAATAAACAGAGCCCGTATGATTGCATCAGAGCTTGGAGTGGAATTTCACCTTTCCAGCGATATAACAGACAGAGCATCATCTCATCCCTGCCCGTACTTGAAAGATACTGTCTTCGTTGATCAGGACGGTTCTATTTTTCCATGCCCGTACTGGAATACAGAATACCCTGTTGGTAATGTTATGGAAGGGTTCAATAAAATCTGGAACGGAGAAGCATACACAAGACTCAGAAGAGGGGGCTTTATCAGCACCGACAACTGTCTGCAGTGCCCTGAAGTAACATCAAGAACAGTTGAGGTTCTAAAAGCAAAACAGTAACACAGATCAGGGGAAAGCAGTAATTCCCATAAAACTGGTAACCTTCCAGGTATCCTCTTCGTATACCATAACCGCCTGCTGCGGTATCTCTACGCCGGTGGTTGTGCGAAAGATCATTCCCACCAGGGCGTCACGGCCGTCTACTTCAATTGAATCAACTTCCAGTTCATAGGGTGCATATCGTGCTGCCATCATGGGAAGTGAGAGTGTTGCTGAAAGGTATTCCCTTGTCTCCCAGTCTTCTGCAACATCAAGTTCGATGGCGTAACCAACACCATTCAAACGCCGCAATGCTGCCTCCGGGTCACTGTCGAGATTGTGTTTTACTGAAACCAGCATAACCTCAACCTGCCCCATTGCATCTGACGAGAAAAACTCAGAGGCTACCGCCCCTTCTCCTGCCTGCAAAGCAGACATGAAATCGGAAACGGTTATGCGAATCAAAGAATCTGACTCTGCATCCTCTCCGTAAGAAACAGCAACAACCAAAACAGTCAGCAGTACGAGAACCAACCCTCTCATAATACCCCTCTCATATACGCATCCCACCTTTACAGATAATAGATAGAAAGCTAAGCTAAAGCAAGGGGGAAGCTCACTGAGCTTCTCCCCATATGATAAGAGTATTCTTTAAACCTTCAAAAGCGATTGCAAGCCCATCCTCAGCTACCCATTCCCGCCTTGAATGAAACAACTCTCCGCCTGTGGGGAGGTTCGCAGTGGGAACTCCCATAAAACTCAGTCTGGAACCATCGGTACCGCCCCTTATAGAGCCTTCTCTGACGTTAATTCCAGTACGCCTCATGCCCTCCAGGGCATAATCAACCAGCCGTCTGTCCTTTTTCAATATCTCTCCCGGATTGCTGTACTGTTCCTTCATGATAAGCTCTATACTGGAGCCTGGATAAAGAGTGGAGAGACAGTCTCTTATGGCTTCCATTCTTCTTCTTCTTTCCACCATTCCCTCAGCTGTGAAATCCCGCAGTATTACCTTCACCTCAGCGGAGCCGGTGGTGCCTTTTACAAACAATGGATAATCAAAACCATCTCTGCCTGAGCTGTTCTCCGGCATTTCTTCCGACCGCATGAGAGATATCAACTCACCTGCTATCCTCACAGCATTGATCATGCTTCCAGCAGCACTTCCCGGATGAACTTCCCTGCCTGTGATCTTCCAGTTGGCTGACCATGCATTGAAAGTTTCAGAGGACACTTCAGTAACCTCCCCGCCATCAACTGTGTATGCGAAATCTGCTCCAAAACGATCAACATCAAAATTATCAACACCGCGGCCCACTTCCTCGTCGGGAGTAAAGGCAACCACTACCCCGGGACGTGGTATGTCCGGGTTGGCAATAAGCCATTTGCATGTCTCCATGATTATTGCAATTCCGGATTTATCATCAGATCCAAGAAGAGTGGTACCATCACTTGTAATAATTGTACGTCCCTTGTAGCGAAGCATGTCGGAGCATTCTTCGGGATCAATGATCACCCCCTCTTTCAGTGTGATCGGAAGACCATCCCAATCGGTGTGCAACTGGGGATCAACTCCCTGGCCTGGAGACTCTGGAGAGGTATCCACATGAGCGATAAGACCTATTGTTTCGTCATAATTCCCTCCGGGAACCCTGGCATAAAGAACACCGGTAGAGGATAAATGCACATTCTTCATTCCAAATGCCGAAAGTTCCCCCTGAAGAATTCTAAGAAGGTCGAACTGCCTTGAACTGCTTGGACTCGTTGAACTATCCGGGTCAGATGCAGTTGAAACAACTGCATACCTTATAAATCTCTCTGCAACTGGATTCATTAAAGCTCCTTTCGAGATGCTTAAGATAGTTAGTATAATTGGCTGACAAACAATCAACCATCAGGAGGGTTTCTTTTCAGTATGAGCGTGTTCCTTTCGGAGACGGATATAGCAAAATTTCTGGGTCAGAGTCTTCCCTACACAAGGAAAGCACTCAAGTCCAGTAAACTTAAGTGTATCAATCGTCAGGGTCACAAAGTATATACCAGGGAAGATGTTCTTAACTGGCTTGCAGAGAATTTCACCTCTCTGACATCTGAAAGACTTATGAGGGCAGACCACTCTTCTGCCAACACTGCCGGTCTGGACCCGTTCTCATGCGGGATAACCCAGCTTCTTTCAAAGAGCGAGATATTTTTCCCGGAAAAAACCTCTACAAGGTCAAGCATACTGCGCTCTATTTCCGCGAAAGCTGTGGAGTGTGGGGCTGTATATGATTCAGCAGAATTACGAGATCAACTTGAGAAAAGAGAAGCAGTAACCTCAACTGCTTTAAAATGCGGGGCTGCACTGATCCACCCTCTGGATATCAGGCAGCTGTACATAGAGACGGAATTACTTCTGCTTGTTATACCCCCACGCCCTCTCCCCTTCGGAGAATCAAATGGAAAACTTACTTCTCTCTTTTTTCTTCTTCTCTTTCCTGATCCCGGCAGACATGTACATATTCTTGCCAGATTAAACAGATTGCTTAGAAATAGTGATTTCATTGAGAACATTCTTACTGCAGTATCACACGAGAAAGCTCTCGATATGGTGTATCGCCGTGAACTTGACGTGATCAGTTCCGGCGGAAAGAGCTGAACAGGAGGAACCGTGAGTTTATTCAAAGGCCGCGACATGATCTCTCTGCGGGACATGGATGTTGATGACTTGTGGACCATTGTCAGAACTGCTGGAGAGGTAAAAGCAGGCAAACACCAGGATTGCCTGAAGAACAGGACAATAGCATCTCTATTCTTTGAACCGTCAACCAGAACAAGGCTATCATTTGAATCTGCTGTGGTAAAAAGCGGGGGAAGCGTGTTCGGGTTCGCTGACCCCGGTTCTTCCTCGCAGAAAAAGGGAGAGTCTTTTTCTGATTCTATCAGAACAGTAACCGGATACTGTGATGCAATGGTTATTCGTCATCCTGTTGAAGGTGCAGCCAGGCTTGCAAGTGAAGTTGCAACTGTACCTGTTATCAACGCCGGTGATGGAGCAAACCAGCATCCAACGCAGACATTCCTTGACCTGTTCACCATCCATGAGGAGTTCGGGCGATTGAAAGATCTCAGGATCGGAATAATGGGAGATCTCAAATACGGAAGAACTGTTCATTCACTTACCCATGCAATGGCAATGTTCGGTGCGGAAATGGTGTTCATTTCACCACCATCCCTGAAAATGCCTGCAACAATTCTTTCTGAATTAACAGAAAAAGGAATTTCATACCGTACTGCAGACACACCCGAGGATGCAGCAGACATGAAACTTGATATTCTCTATGTAACCAGGATTCAAAAAGAAAGATTTGGTGACCCGCAGGAATACAAAAATGTAGCCCACGGATACAGAATAAATAATGAAACAATTGCAGCACTGGGTGAGCAGGTCAGGGTCATGCATCCCCTTCCCAGAGTAGACGAGATAGCCGAAGAAGTTGATGCCACGCCCAACGCCATTTACTTCACACAGGCGCACAACGGCGTTCCAACAAGACAGGCTCTTCTTGGTCTTGTTACCGGAGGTATCGTCTAATGGAAAGAGCATACAAAGTATATGCCATTAACAACGGCACAGTCATAGACCACATTCCCACACCTCTGGCTCTTAAGGTGGTAGAGATACTGGGTCTGGGAAACAAAGGCATATTCACAATTGGTGTTGGCTTTCAATCAAAGCGGCTTCCCGGAGGGAAGGACATCCTGAAGATCGAGAACAGAATTCTTCTGGAAAGTGAAACAGACACCATTGCCCTGATCGCCCCTGATGCAACCATCAACATCATCAAAGACGGAAAAGTCAGCGAGAAAAGAATAATTTCCGTTCCTGAAACCATATATGGGGTAATGCAATGTCCCAATCCCAATTGCGCCACAAATAAGCTGGGGGCACACAGACATTTCAAGCTTGAAGACAAACAGGAAATGACATATCGCTGTGAATACTGTGAAAGAGTTACAGAGATCATACCGGAGAATCTTACAGCTCCGGAATAGTAACCGTCAGTCACAAAGATCTCTTATGAAAAGTGGATATGCCCTCCGCATAAAAAAAACTCCCGATACTGGATTAACAGTACCGGGAGTATTTCATTTGAAACTTATCTTACAACAACAATTCTTTGTGCAGCAAATCCCTGATCAGATTGCATAACAACTGCGTAGGAACCGGCAGAAAGCCCAGTAACCATACCGGTGTACTGCCCTGCAGCCATGTCGCCCTGAGAGATGACTGAGACAGTTCTTCCTGTTACATCGTAAACTGCAACACTTACAAAACCTGGCTGCTCTACATTGTAGCCTACAGAGAAAGATCCGGACACAGGGTTGCCCGATGTAAGCCAGATCCTTCGTCCATCAACCGGAGCTGTTCCCTGATCTTCAATACTCACGGGGTTCCAAAGTACTGAAATATCTTTAAGTGACGGAGTCACATTGGGGTTACTGGTAGAAAGCTCAACCTGGTACTGAAGGAATTGCCCTCCCTGGGAAACTACAGAGCCTAAAGAACCTGAAGAAGTAATCCAGCTACTCCATGCCCCCATATTAAATGACTCGTAAGAGGTTTTCAATCTGAAACGTACAGCGGTGCCGTCAGGGATTGTTGCAGACCAGTGAATGTAATCCCAGACCACGGTACCGGGGTCTGGAGGTTCTATGTTCAGAATAGAGCTTGTGAGAATACTCGGGGTTGTAAACCCGCTGACCCGCCACCAGCTGATTTTGTCACCGTAGAATGCACACCCAAGAACATCCTGAACACCATCCCCATCCATATCTCCGACAGAAACGCCAACTGCTCCGTTGAAGTAGTTTGACACCGAGAATGTCTCCCAGCTCTCTCCAAGATACTCCCTGTTCTTGCACCAGACAATTTTGTCTTCTCCCAGACTGGCTGCCATAATTTCAGGGTATCCATCGCCATCCATGTCCTGGGCAGCAATATCGTAAATACTCTGACCGACGGCTCCGGGAATATCATGGGAAACCCAGGAATTTTGTGTGTCAAGGAAATCATACCAGTGCAGATTGCCGTCACCATAAGACGAAGCAACTGCGAAATCTTCACTGCCATCATTGTTGTAATCGGCGACAGCCACGGATATCGGACTGTTGTATGATGAACTTACTGTGTATTTTGTCCAGGAATAGCCGAAAGGTGATCTGGAAATATATGCAACGATATCATCCTGACTGTTACTTGTGGCAACTATGTCTAAATGACCGTCGTTGTTGAAGTCGCCAACATCACAGGCATACGCCCCC
>JAOZLN010000123.1 GCA_029934845.1 Candidatus Sabulitectum sp. | reverse complement strand
CACCAGCCTTGCTATTTCAAGAAGGTTTGACTCATCCTGCAGAAGAGCCATTGCCCTCTTAACAGTG
Source organism: Candidatus Sabulitectum sp. (assembly GCA_029934845.1). Taxonomy (GTDB): domain Bacteria; phylum Fermentibacterota; class Fermentibacteria; order Fermentibacterales; family JCC-6; genus Sabulitectum. The sequence goes on along the minus strand of JAOZLN010000123.1, from coordinate 7,237 downwards.
GGCACCCAGTCTACACCCTGCACTCTGTCGTAGTAATCTTTGAGGTTCTTGGTGTAGAGACTGTAACTGTCAAGCCAGCCAATGGCCGGGAAGTGACGCATGTAAGCAAGCTCTGCCTGCAGACTCCAGAATACCTTAACAACTCGAAGAGTTGACTGAACCACCGGATCAGACAAATCTCCTCCGGCAGGGCTTACAGCACCAACAACCGTAAGCTCTCCCACTCTATCTCCCCCAAGACACTGCACCTTGCCCGCCCTTTCGTAGAACTCTGCAATTCGAGTTCCAAGGTAGGCAGGATAACCTTCTTCTCCCGGCATTTCCTCAAGTCGGCCGGACATTTCTCTCATTGCTTCCGCCCAGCGACTGGTTGAATCTGCCATGAGAGCTACCGAGTAACCCATATCTCTGAAATACTCGGCTATTGTAATACCGGTGTACACACTTGCCTCTCGGGCAGCAACGGGCATGTTGGATGTGTTAGCCACAAGAACGGTTTTGAGAATAAGGGGTTTGCCGCTCTTTGGATCCTTGAGTTCCGGGAATTCCTGAAGAACATCGGTCATTTCGTTACCGCGTTCACCACACCCTACATAAATAACTATTTCAGTATCCGCCCACTTTGCAAGCTGATGCTGAATAACCGTTTTACCGCTTCCAAACGGGCCTGGAACACATGCCGTCCCTCCCTTACCTACAGGGAAGAATGTATCAATCGCCCTTTGACCTGTTATAAGAGGCTCTTCGGGAGCAAGCTTTGTGCTCACCGGTCTCGATTTTCGAACAGGCCATTCCTGGTACATATTCATCTCAATGGTTTTCCCGGCTTCGGTTTTTACCTTCGCAACCACTGTGTCGATGTTGTAATCGCCTTTATCAAGCACAAATGTCACTTCACCGCAGTTTCCCGGGCGTACCATAATTTTGTGAATGATCAACTCTGTTTCCGGAACAGTTCCGATGAGTTCTCCTCCAGAAACTTTCTCTCCCACTTTCAATTCAGGCGTGAAAGACCACAGTTTCTCGTGATCCAGACCCGGAATGTTAATTCCTCTTGTGATCCAGTCTCCAGCCTGCTCTCTGACCTTATCAAGAGGACGCTGAATTCCATCATAAATAGATGTCAGCAATCCCGGCCCAAGCTGAACAGAAAGAGGATGGCCAGTCTGATAAACCGGATCTCCGGGCTTAAGTCCTCCGGTTTCTTCGTAAACCTGAATAGAGGCCTTATCTCCTTTTAATTCTATAATCTCACCGATCAGCCGATAATCTGAAACAAAGACAACATCAAACATCTTTGCTTCCGTCATACCAGTGGCGACCACCAGCGGACCGGCTATCTTGTCAATACTGCCATGTATCATTGCTTCCTCCGACTCACTGCTCATCCTCCGCCATCAGGTCAACACCCACGGCTCTGATGATCAGGTTTCTGATCGTGTCCTCGCCTCTGTGCTTCGACCCGGAAACTCCGGGTAAAACCACAACGGCAGGAATCGGCATACTGACTACCTCATCAACTTCGCTCTGGAGGTGATCCAGCATATCCTCGGTGATCATTATCACAGATACTTTTTCTTTAACCAGGGACTTGAAGATTTTTACAGCTTCGTGTCCCGACTCCGGCGTATATGTTTCCACTCCAAGAGCACGGAAACCCAGCACAGAGTCAGCGTCACCGATGAAAGCCGTTCTGCCCTTTTCAGCCATGCTTTCTCCTATCCTCTGGGGACTCTGGCGCTCAAGCGCCTGGAGTCAATGCCAGCTGCTTTGCCGGCTGCTATCATTTTCAAATGGGAAGCTTCCAGCTCCCGGCGAAGAACATAAGCTGCAAGTGGCCCGGGACTGAACATGTTTCCTGCTGCTCTTTCCAGTATGGCCAGGGTTATCAGATCACTCTCGCGCTGAAACGCGAGAAATGAACCAGATTCCAACCCCTGTTCCAAAGCCGATGCTGCAGCTTCAAAACCAGCTTTCTCTCCCAGAAGAGCTGCCAGCCCAGAAACTCTGGCTGCCTCTGCTATCTCTGACGGTGTGTGATATCCTCCATCAAGCATCAGTTCCTCAACTGCCACAGGGGTTAACTGATCACTTCGATACCTGGCTGCAGTGAGAAAATTCCTGAGCTCTATTTTTACCCTGGGAAGACTGCCAACGGGTTCTTCAAGTTTCCCAAGAATTTCAGACTCTACCTTCGCGGCAAGCCTGTCCAGAACAGAGTCAAGCATCACTGCAGATGGAGAATGAAGATCATGTATCTCCTCAAGTGAATCCTGAAATTGAACGGGAAGAACATCAACAATATTGCTGTCACCCCACACCCTTTTCAGGTCTTCCGGCTGAACCGTTCCTGCAGGTTCCAGATCAACATCACCATCTCCCCCTGCTGCAAGGTTTTTCCACAGGTACCTGGCATTTCTAACATCTCTTCTTAAAAGAATACCTCGAGTGAAATTCTCGTCATTCGAAAGCTCCGAGAGTTCCTCTTCTGCGCGGCAGACAGCACTTCTCAAAGCTCCATCAAGATCTCCCTCTGCCTGAAGAAGGTTACCGTACCAGGAATCTCCCAGAATTCTCAGAACCTCATCTCTATCCTCTGCGGTGATCAGTTGATTCCAGATTCTGTCCGTAAGAAGAGACTTCTCCAGTCCGCTGACTCTACCGCTTGCATACGCGTAAGAACTTCCTGACACTATTACTCCTCCTGACCCTCCAGCGGCAGAAGCCGCGAGAGCTCCATTACCATTGCATCATGGTTGAGCTCGGAAATCATGGAAAGAGTTGCATTCAGACTTATATCGCCTGATCGCATGAGGATTCCACCATGGTCTGTGTGTTTCTCTTCAGCTAGAACGAATTGATGCTTGTCTGTAGAATGTTTCTGAAGAAAAGACGGGGATATTCTCTCTGCGTCTGCAGCACAGATCACAACCTCAACCGTTCCATCAAGATCACATTTCTTAAGAAGGATGCTTATAAGATCAAGATAATCAGGAGAATCGGCAATCTTTTTAATCGAATCTGCTATTACGCGATCGACGATCTGCCTGCGATGACTCAGAAGAGATTTCTCCATTTCCCGGAGGGAATGACTCTTCATCTGTCTGGCATACTCCTCTATTTTATGCCTGATTCTTTCTGCGTCCCTGTTGTGTTTTTCCTTTATTCTGGATTTCACAACATGAATAGCTTCCTTTTGTTCATCAAGAGCAGACTGACGAAGTTCATCTGCCTGGGTTTCAGCATCGTTCTCTATCTTTGCCAGTATGGCTTGAAGTGACATGGCTGCCCCTCTAACCTATCTGACCCAGCATGAGGAAAGACACCAGGAATCCGAGAATGGCATAAAACTCTACAAATACAGCAAGGATCAAAGCCTTGGCACTGTCGTCTGGCTGCTTGGCTGTCATCATAGCTCCCCCGGCACAAACTTTTCCCTGGTGAATTCCAGACATTAGACCAGCAAGTGCTATCGGCATACCGGCAGCGAAAACCTTCCAGCCCACAACCATGGTCAAAGGGTTATCCCCGGTGAAAAGAGCAACCTTCTGAAGAAGAAGGAAAGCAATAACAAAACCGTATATCCCCTGGGTTCCCGGAAGAGCTGTAAGAAGAAGAAGTTTTCCGAATTTTTTGGGATCAACACTCATAACGCCTGTGCTTGCCTGTGCTGCAATGCCAACTCCAACGGCACTTCCAATACCAGCAAGGGCACAGGCAAAAGCCACACCCATGTAAGCAACTAAGTAATTCAATTCATTCCTCCTTGTTTACTTGTTTTAACTATCTTTTTATTCTGATATACCTTGGTTCATATCGAAACGCCTTGAACGAGACCCCCGTTCCATCGTAAAACTTACTGAAGAATTCCACAAACTGCAGACGAGCTGTATGAATAAAACCGCTCAACGCAGCCATTCCAAGATTGAACAGATGACCAGCCACAAGTACCAGTACAGTAAGAACTATTCCAATCACTGGAACATCCCTGAGCATGGCAGCAATCTGATTGACCACTGAAGCAATTATTGCACTGGAAAGAGCAAGAGCGAACAATCGTGAATAACTTAAAACATCACCAAGCAGGTTGACTATACCGTAACAGGCATAAGCCCCCAGCCCTGCCTTTCCTCCTATACCCTCAGCTTCCTTTCCTCCCATTATAAAAATGAGAACCGTTCCTACGCTGAGCATTGTAAGAAAAATGGTATCCCCCATTCCGGGAATGGGGTAAAGGGTTCCATTAAGCAGATAGTGATTAAAAAGCCATGGAAAAAGACCTAGAAGAGCAAGCATCCAACCGGTCTGATCGATCACAGCAGAAACACCCTCACCGGCCCGGAGACGCTTTCGAAGATTTACCACAACCCCCCATGCAAGCTGTATCAGACCAAAACCAAGGGTAAGGTAAAGAAACTGCTCCGAAAGAGCAAAGCCGTCAGATACTCCCCTGATGTAACCTGGAACGAGATTATTCAACGGCATTGCAGCAGTCTGCAACAGCCCGGGAAGTGTATCAAAGGGGATTCCGAACCATCCGCCAAGAAGAATTCCCCAGAAGATGCTGGCAAGCCCTCCCTGGAACATTAGCCTGAAAAGTCTGGTATTCCCCTGATTCTTGTTTGTCAGATACCAGCCAATGGCTGAACCTGCCGCCAGAGCAAGACCATAACCTGCATCACCTATACAAATTCCAAAAAACACAACATAAAAGGGTGCCATGAGGGGAGTTGGATCCGGGTCGGATCCCTGGGGTCTTCCATACATGTCTGTAAGCATCAAATATGGATCAATAGTAGCACTCTCTGTAAGAAAAACAGGCGGAACCTCGTCTTCGTCAAGAACAACCAGTGAAATGTCAGCTTCTTCAAGCTTTTCCAGATCGTCTTTCAAAGAAGAAAAATCATCCTCCCTGATCCACAAATGTAGAAGAAGAGCCGAAACACTGGTTCTTCCAGATGTTTCAGCCTCTTGTTGAAGAGCGTGAAGTCCAACTGCATCTGAAAGTGTTTTCAGCTCTGGAAGCTTCTGCACAATTGTATCGGCCTCAGACGAAAGCCTGCTGATCTCCATTTTGATTCCGGCGAGAGTTGAATCCAGCTCCTTCGATTCCTCGGCCGGAGTAGCAGAAAAACCGGCAAAATCAGCAGTGACAAAACCAGCATCCGTGAGACCGGTCACGGCTTCGGCTTCACTGTTCTTGTGCCAGACCACAATTGCTCTGTCTCCCGAAAGCTTCTCTACATGAAACAGGCCTATATCCTGCTGAAGCTTCTCCAGAGGAGGGAAGCCTTCTCTGGGTGACACAAACCCTGCCTTAATTGTAAAGATCCCATCGCTTTGCAACAGGTCAAACCGCATGGGAAAATCGTTCCACTCCTGTACAAAATCAATCTTGCGTTGAATCTCTTCTGCCCTGGAGTTAAGATTGATCAGCTGGTCAGAAATATCCGCGGCTCTGATGGCCAGTTTTTCAATCTCCCCGCCATGAAGCATTTCTGAAAGTTCATTAACGGTAACTGCTTCAATCGCCTTCTGTTTTTTTGCAGAGCTGCGATTCTGGAGAAAAGGAATGATCTTTTCCAGAGAAGTGGTAAGTGTTTGAAAGCGCGAACGATCAACCTCTTCCACTCTGGAAAAAGGAGTATTCTCTACTGCCGACATGTCTATCAAGTGAATATTGCCGGTCTTCTCCAGAAGAGCCAGAACATCCGATTTTCTTGCAGAGTGACAGAGAATCTCAGCCTTAACTACGCTGTCTCTGGCCATTATCGTTTCTCTCCTTCAATGGCCGAGTGAATCAGCTCAAGAGCTCTTGGAGCGATATCACCGGATATGGAATCAAGATCTTTTTTCCTTTTCTCGAGACTGGCATTCTGCTTCTCCTTAAGAAGCGCAAGTTCACTGGCTACCTTCTCCATACCTGTTTTCTCGTACTTTTGAAGCTCTGAACTGTACTCATTTTCTATTTTTGAAACCTCAGCGGGAATGCCCGTTCTGATTCTGCGGGCTTCCCGTGTGGCTTCTTCCACCTTTTCTCTGGCTTTTTCTTCAGAGGAAAGAAGGGAGTTCAGCCTGTTGCTCACAAAGATCACCACCCCTCGTGTATGCAGCGCCCGGGAAAGAATCCTTAAGCACTGTGTAAGTTGTGGATATCACACCAGAAATCACTCTAGGTGCAGCCTGCAACCAACTGCTGCACTTTGGTTTTGCCTGTTCTCCACAAAAATTACAAGTTTTCAACAATTACGTTGATATTGGTTAATAACTACTGTTTAGGCTTGGGCTCGGCACCACTCATACTGCAATGACCCTCAAAAAATACACCCTCTTCTATAGTAAGAGATTTTGTAATAATATCTCCTTCAATACGAGAGCCATTCTGAAGCTCCAACTGTTTATCTGCTTTTATAGTGCCGTTTACAGTTCCACCTATAATGGCGTGAGTGACAGAAACATTACCCTTGATCCGGCCCTCGTGTCCTACTGTTAAAGTGCCGGCAACATTAACTTCTCCCTCAATAAAACCATCAACCCTGAGGCCTCCTTTGATATTAAGAATTCCATTAATGGTGCTACCACTACCAATAGTAGAGTTAATCGCACTATACGAATCATCTCTGGCCATAACACTTACCTCTTCTACTCGGGGTGGCCCCCGGAAACTCCGGCTGTAGCCAGATTTTCAATAACCGATCGCGTATCGCGTATTTCCTGTAATTCCAACTCTATTCTATCCAGCCTGATGTTCAACTCTCTTGCTACTGACAAAGAGTCAGACAACATGCTGTTCTCCGCTTTAAGATCTGCTGTTCTTGTAAATTCTGCCGTTCCCATGGAAAGAACAACGACAGCTGCAAGAACAATTAGAAAAACCAGCACCGCTAAAAAACGAAAAATTACCAGTTTCCTGCCGGATACTATCCATTCTTTTCTACTGCGGGTAGCATCATGCGGTATTATGTTAACAGTAAAGCTTTTATCTCTATAGACCAACATCACTCCCGGTTAAATCGACAACACAGGCTAATCTAAAACCGATCTCTTGCGGGGTCAAACCTGTTTATAATATGACTAAAGATTCGAAAGCATATTCTCAATCTGATCTTTTTTCATTTTTCTACCAAGACAGGCCATAAGAAACAAACGAATTTTACACCCAGCCATGTCACCGGCAGACAAAACCCCTCTGTTTAGCAGATCAACCCCACCCCCGGGGTAGGAGTAAACTCCAAGT
>JAOZLN010000122.1 GCA_029934845.1 Candidatus Sabulitectum sp. | reverse complement strand
AAGGCTCGGCACCCCAGCAGTAAGAACAGCCGCAATTCATGAATTCCTCATACAGTACTACTCTATCAGCACCCATCGCAGATACTGATATTATCAGAAGAGCAAACATTGCAAGATACTTCACAATAAAACTCCTTCATTATGTTATTATGCATCACACAGCATTATGTTGCTACACTTATAAATAAGCAAGCACTTTAGAGCATACTAGAAAAATAAAATTCCCGCAATCCCTTGATTTGCTCGCAAAGCAACAGTTCAGCGACAATTCACAACTACGCCAGACACAACGCCTCCAGACTGGTTTCAATAACAAAACCCTGCTGTTTCAGGTTCAGAACAGAACGTCCTGACACAATTCTATCTAAAGGAAGTAGTACATGTTTAACGAAGTAATGCTGCCAGCTACACCACGGGGGTATAAACGGTTACAGCTTGCCCGGCCGGTTACAACCATCAAAGTCTGTACGTAACCCGGAGACAGGCAAAACTCAAACAACGATGGCGTTGGAATAATGGAACACTTGTTTGTTCAAAAACGAGTGTCTTGTAATAAAAGCTCGTGGCGGGTATCGTTTTGATCACACAGCAAAACAACGCAGACTTGATAAACGCCGCCGGACTGAAGACGGCGATGAATTTCGAAAAGTGTACAGCAAACGAGCCAGGATGGAATGTCTTACTGGTATCCAGAACCAGGAAAGCACGGGAGTATGTCAGGAAACAAATAGAAAGAGTGTGTAGTCTACCGGGATCGAGTGAGATTACTTCGCGTAATGTGGTTTGTTTGCATGCAATAATAAAATCCTAACAAGTAGCTTTTCAACCACTGCGGCAGGCCGTTTGAGTGAATAATTCTGGCGAAGGTGTCAAACAGGAAAAAAATCATTCTGGAGTAAATAGAACTGTAGGAAACTGAATTCTGGGATTGACAGGGTAATGCAGCCATCTTCTGATCTGTGCAAACACAACAAAGGGGCACCTTGTGGTGCCCCTTCTTTGTGGTTCAGATGGTTATCTGAGAACCATTATTCTTTCGGTCATTACAGTATCACCTGTGGTGATCACTACACTGTAGAAGCCGTTTGGAAGTGCGGCTCCACTGGCGTCTGTAAGATTCCAGTTAATGGTGTGCTGCCCTGCTGCGAAGTTTCCACTGGCAGGGGTGGCAACTGTGCGTCCACTAAGGTCGAAGACCTGAATGGAAGCTGTGCCGGCATTTGCCAGAGAGAATGGTATTGCTGCACTTGTAGTGGCAGGGTTGGGGTAAGGGGTGCTGATAGCTGTAACGGCGCTCAGACCTTCTTCCGAATCACCTATGCCTGTTCCGTTAACTGTAAGAGACCCAAGGTAACTGATGTGGTTGTATGCCCACACAGTAACAAGCATCTGACCTGTGGTGGTAGGTGCTACAGGAATGTTTACAACACCGGAACTGTTGGCGTTTGCAACTTCGTAGACTTCAGCAGTTTTCCAGTCTGTACCCTTGAACAGGCATACTCTGGCTCCGGAAACAGGTGAGCCACCGGCAGTAACTGTTACTGTTACAGTTGTGGAACCTGTGATAGAGGAAGGATAGGCAGCAGACAAGTTTGGTGCATCAGCTGTCCAGATAGGAAGCTCCGGCTCGCCGAACAGGTTGTATTCTTTTACGACCCAGTCGTGGATCTCCTGCGTAACAGGGCTCATCTCATCGCGACCCATGGAGTGGATGGCACCAAGCGAGATCTGACCTTCTACCCAGTCTTCTTCATAGATCTTCTGGCAGAGAACTTCGCTTACACCGTTACCTGGGCTGTTGGGGTTACCCCAGCCGTACCTGGCGTTAAACATACCAAAACCGCCGCCATTGGGAGAGTTCAGCCATGCGTCTCCACAACACTCATAACTGTCGAAGTGTCCGATAAGGCAGGATATTGACTGCCAGATGGCTGGAAGACCGCCGCTGGAAATATTGGTTTGCGCCTTGATGTGAGCAGTGGTGTAGGTGCTTCCATTGGAAGTCCACATGGAGGTTTCTGATCCATGACTTGCGTGGTAAACATGTGCTGGACCTGCGTTGATCATGGCAATAGTAATGCTAGCGCTGTTGTTGCCGCCTGACTCGTAGCACTTTTCTTCTTCCCAGGCACCGGCAGGAACATCATTGCTGATGGTCTCTGCACCTGCGGAACCCCAGCATGAAGGCCAGAGCTGCCCTGTTGAATAACCCACACGAAGCTCAATCGGAGCAGACTCAAAGTAATCAGTGGTGGTAATCTGCTCGTATGCAAAAACCTTGTTAAGGAATGTGGTGGCCTCGGTAGTTGAGTTTACACTGGCGCGGCCGGTGAACATGTCGGGATGGTAGTCAACATTGTCTCCGCCTGCTCCCCATTCGCCCCATATGCCGTTGCCATTGGAGTTCCACAGATCTGCTCCTGGAGAACTGTCGTTGATATCTGACCAGTACAGATCTACTGGAGGGTACTCTGTGTAGGAAGAGTAGTGAATTTTGGTATCGCGACCGGCAATGATGTTGTCATCGCCCCAGATAAGAACATATTCAACACCCTCATCGCGGCAGTCTGTCAGGAAGGCACGGATCTCCTGCTGAAGGTCGGCACAAGAGTACTGTGACTGAATCCAGGTTGTGGTGTAAACGCTGGTGGGAACACCTTTCCGGGTTTTCCAGTCGGCAAAGGTTTGTGCGTAGCTCTGGTAGGCAGGTGTTGCAATAACAACATACTCACCGTAGACAAGGTCACGGCTGGCAACAATGGTTGCACCACTGGCCTGAACCATATCAGGGTTTATAACAGTATTCTCAACAATTCTTCTGGTGCGGGCCTCGCTTTGTGAAGAGCGTGCTCTTACTGAATAATTGTCTGTAGTGTCTTCAGTTGTTACTCTGACCTGAAGACTGCTGATAACTTCGATAGTCTTTGAAGCCGGGTTCCATCTTACAGGAAAGAGGTTTACATATGCCACGGGAAAGCCGATAAGCATTGAAGACTCTTCAAGCTTAACAGGTACAGATGGAAAGCTTTCAGAGGAGTTGTAGATGGTCATATCAGGAGCAGGAAGAGAAATTTCGATTTCACCCATAAGGCTCAGTGGTACAGGCAGTGTGGCTGGAAGAACAGTGTGGTTTCCTCGAAGGGATTGCCATGATACACTTACAACTTCAACTCCAGTTGCCTTTGTACCGGCTGGAAGGGCAACAGGCATGTTAATTACAGGAAGTGCAGGGGCTCCGATTCTGCCCATTGATGTTTCTCCTGGTATTGTAACAGAAGAGTAATTACCCATCTGGCCGATTTCGACATCAGATGGCGAGAATGGAACATTTATAGTGAACTCCCCTGCAAATGCAAGCGAAAGAACTGTTAATGCAAGAACAGCAGTAAACCTCATTGTTTCTCCTTTTTAAAATAGTGACTAAACCAAACGCATGCGTATATATATATCAAAGGTCGTAGCTTGAACAGTCTCGCAGATATGCTCGACTAACTGATTAGTTTACCCCTGGAAGTTACAGATCCAACCCCATCGAGAACTCAAGAAAACTTGCTGAAGCGTCTCTGACTGTTGTAGAGTCCCATTCTGTACTGTTAAAGAACCAGACAGGCTCATCAGAGTCTTCACTGCGCAGTTCCAGCCCGGAGGAAGCAGCCGCAATGAACCACTGACAGTCAAGAAAAGCGAACCCGGTTGCAGCGGCTTCAGCAGAACTCATTTCCCCAAAGGCGACCGGGGCTGAATAAACATCGTAGTAAAGACCGTTTCCCTGAGCAATCAAATTACTGAAATATGATGCCAGATCTCTACCGTTTTCCCCTGGAAATACTGAAACAGCCACAAGGGGCAGGGTTTCCTGCTGTTCGCTGCCATTCAGCTGCTCCCAGTTCACACCGGTTTCTTCGTTAAGAATTTCTTCCTCGCCCCCTGCCAGGGCATCCTGGGAATTGGTAGAATCGTCAGACAGGATATCTGTAAGAAGCAGGGCTCCCACACCGGCAATGACAACGATCATGATGATCATCGTAAGATCAGTTTCCTCGGAGGAGGATGATCCTCCTCCTCCAGAGGCGAATGGATGCGCCACAGCCATGTTGGAAAAAAGAACAAGAAGAAGCAGGGCTGTGATGCGTTTCATTATTCTAGTCCTCGTCTTTCTGATAGTCTTCCATGATCTTCTTCTGGACTTCGCGTGGTGTTGCCTCGTAGTGCGAGAAGACCTGAGTGAAACTGCCACGGGCCTGGGTAAGTGAACGCAGTGAGCTTGTGTACTGGTAGAGTTCTGCCTGCGGAACAGCAGCTTTGATAACCTGAAAACCACCCTGGGCTTCCATGCCCTGAATTTTCCCGCGCCTGGAGTTCACATCACCCATTACATCACCCATATAGTCGTCAGGAACGGTAATTTCCAAAGTCATGATAGGCTCGAGAAGGACGGGACCGGCTTCCATCATCAGATTCTGGAAACACTTGCTTGCTGCAAGCTTGAAAGCCATGTCTGAAGAATCAACAGCATGTGCTGAACCATCAGTGACAACAGCTTTTACATCGATGACCTCACTGCCGGAGATAGGGCCCTTGTGCATAGCTTCAACAACACCCTTTTCAACTGCAGGGATGTATTTTGTGGGAACATTGCCACCTGAAACTTCGCTGGCGAAAACATAGCCTTCACCTCTTGCTGTGGGCTCAATTCTCATAAGAACATGACCGTACTGACCTCTTCCGCCAGACTGCTTCTTGTGCTTATAGGCTCCATTTGCCTTCCTGGTAATGGTTTCCTGGTAAGCAATTTTTGGCTTAAAAAGTTCAGCTTCAACACCACTCATCTCTTTAAGACGAGCCAGCATTGTCATCAGGTGAAGTTCACCCATGCCGTTCACAGTTGTCTGGCCGATGTTACCTTCGTTTCTGGTGATAAAAGTTGGGTCCATTGCACCGAGCTTGTGAAGCCCCGCTCCCATTTTGTCTTCATCTCCACGCTTCTTTGCCCGTATGGCTGCTCTGTAAACAGGACTGGGGAAAGAGATTGGAACCAGTTTCACCTGGTTATTCTTGTCACAAAGAACATCGTTTGTGATAGTGCCCTTGAGTTTGGCAACAGCAATTATATCGCCAGCTACCATTTTACTGGCATCCTCTCTTGAAGAGCCGTTCATGTAATAATAGTTTCCAAGGCGCTCTGTCTGGTGTCTTGCAATATTGATTGCTTCGTGTGAACCTTCAACGGAACCTCTGAGAATTTTAAGGTAAACCATATCACCAACATGCTTATCGTGCTTTGTGCTGAATGCTCTTGCAACAAATCCACCTTTGGGATCCGGCTGAACCGGGTCACCATCAATTACTGGAGCAGGGGTTGCCTCCAGCGGTGACGGTGCGTACTCGACTATTGCATCCAGTACGAATCTCTGACCCACTGGCGGTATGGAAACACCACAGTACAAAGGAAACATTCCCCTGTTCTTTACTGCAAGCTTTATGCCTTTTTTAAGTTCTTCTGCGGTGAGTGTTTCGTTGGCGAAGAAAATTTCCATCAGCTCTTCGTCAGCCTCAGCAGCTTCTTCAATAAGTTGCATTCTGTAATCTTCACACTGCTCTTTTGCGCTTTCAGGAACTTCTATTTCTTTTCCCGATGCATCGAAAGCTTTACGGGTTATTGCATTGACCACACCTGTGAATGAGTCGCCATCCATCACTGGGAATACCACTGGCACCACATGCTTGTTGAACATTTCTTTGGCCTGCTCAACGACCCTGTCGAAGTTTGCGTTCTCGCGATCTACCCGATTCACATAGATGAAAACTGGAATGTCTGCAGTCTTGGCAAAGTTCCATGTTTTGAAACTGCCGACCTCAACGCCATCTTTGCCGTCAAGAAGAAGGATCGCCATGTCTGAAGCAGAGATCGCACCAATTGTTTCTCCGTGAAAATCTGCAAGCCCCGGTGTGTCGATGATGTTTATCTTTATGTCGTTCCAGTCGAGAGTGGCTATGGATGAACCAAAGCTGTGTTTCTTTTCTCTGCTCTCTGATGTGTAATCAAAGACGCTTGTTCCCTCATCGACACTTCCCAGTCGCTCGCTTCCGCCCCCTGCAAAAAGCACGGCATCACAAAAACTGGTTTTACCAACAGAACCGTGACCGAGCACGGCCACAGTTCTCAGTTTCTCAGGACTATAATTTTTCATGGCTCTCCCCAGTGTTATTTGGTTAATATATAAACTAATATGCTTTTACTTATTCTTTCTTAGAGACTGAATATTACCGTTGCAGGTGTACTTGTGTCAACGGCTTAATCAGGGTCTGGTCAAAGGCCGGTATATTGTGTTATCAAATCAGCCTGAGGAGAACTTTTTTTTTAGCAAGGCAGTGAGGTAAACTGGTTGGAATATTTGAAACTATTCTCGGTTATAGGCGCTGTTATCGGTGGCTTTTTCATTGTTAAGAAAGTGATAATCGAGTTCAGTGGGCCATCCCGCAAGGAACAATACCGTGATCTGGATGAAGAATTCAAAAAGGCCGACAAGAAGATAACCGGACCGAATACTCCGCGGTGCCCCCAATGCGGTGGAGATACAGAGCGATTTGAGTACCCGCATCTTCGGGTATGGCGCTGCATCAATTTTCCGGAGTGTCGTGGTTTCGTTAAAGCCACCAGAGGTGGAGCCCGGTATGCCCGCAAATGGCACAGGCGATAGAGGGAATTTAAGGAGATGGAATTGGAAACTGAAGGCAGAATCAGGCGTCATCCTGTTTTGTCACCTCTTCCTGACAGTTGGGTGAGTTTTACATTCAACGGAAGAGAGATGATCGGCAGAAAAGGTGAGATGGTTTCATCCGCAGTGTTCGCCAACGGCGAGCACATTTTTGGTCATCACCATAAAGACGGAGGAGCCCAGGGGATCTTCTGTGCCAACGGACAGTGTTCCCAGTGTACACTGATCATAAACGGTGTTCCTCTGAAGAGCTGTATTGTTCCCCTTGAAGCAGGAATGAGCGTTCAGTCTGTAGAAGGGCTTCCTTCTTTGGAGCAGATGGATGCCCCATCTGTTAAACCCCCGGAGATTATAGACACTGATGTATTGATCATCGGTGGCGGACCTTCAGGAATGGCTGCAGCCAGGGAACTGGGAGCCTCGGGTTTTAATGTTATTCTTGTGGATGATAAGGACAGGCTGGGTGGAAAACTTGTTTTACAGACCCACAAGTTCTTTGGTTCGGAAGAGGACTGCAGAGCTGGAACCAGGGGAATAAAGATTGCCGGGATCCTTGCCGATGAACTACAGCAGTTTCCCTGTATAGATATCTGGACT
>JAOZLN010000121.1 GCA_029934845.1 Candidatus Sabulitectum sp. | reverse complement strand
AGTAAAAAGTGATGTGGAATGTGTTTTTGTGGACAGCCTTGTTATTGACACTCCTCGACCTTCAGATGAACAATCAGATTCAACTCTTGCTCCGATCTTTCATGGGACGCTGGCGGGGATGGTAACAAAAGCTGATACCGTCAGGGTTTTTTACGGCAGGGTTGTGGATCCTGATGGCCGGGTTCTGGTAGATTCCATGATGCTTGATGCCAGAATAATTGACATCAGCGATGTGGAGCTGGATGTAAGAAGGGCATCTGCTTTTATTCCTCTGTTCGGGTCTGTACAGGCAATGGGTTCTTTGTTTATTGATTCGTCCAGAACCACACTTGAAGGCTTTTCTGTTCATTGCCCTCCCGGGTCATTTCAGCTCTCATGTCATCTGGACATCGACAGTACATTCGCCTTGTCTTTCAGTGGAGCGGCTTCCACGGCGTACCTGCCGGAAGCTCCATTGATAACTGCAACCATTAACGGATATGGTTCAGGGTCAATAATGAACCCGCTTGGGTTGTTCACTCTCTCAGATGGAATTCTGAATTATCAGGATCGTGAGATTAATTTCTTGGCAGACAGCATTATTTCTTCAAGGAAAGAATGTTCTCTTTACGGTTTTCTAGTGTCTTCAGATGGATTAGATCTGAATGTTTCCGGCGATCTGAATTTTTCGGATCTGGCATGGCATGGCTCTGTGGCCGGTTTTCTTCAGGCAGTTGATATTTCTGATCTTTTTCAGGGATATCCTGAAACGGAAGTCTCAGGATCAATTTCAGCTTCCGGTTCGGGAACCGGAAGCTACTTTAACAATGGATTGCTGGGATGCCAGTTCACCGAGAGTAGAGTTGGCGAGTATTTGCTGTCCAGCTTGAGCATTGACTGCGGAGTTGACCAGAGACAGCTGGCCGGAACCGTACGTGCAGAATTTAACGGAGGTAGTATTTCTTCTGAATTTACTTCTTCACTTGGTCTTGATTTCATGCCGGTGGCATGGGCTGCTGATCTTGATGCCTCAATGGCGGATTGTGGTCTCCTGGCCGCTTTCACCGATTCTCTGGTTGCCGGAGCCAGTGGATTGACCGTTGATGTATCCGGTCAGGGGAACTTGTCAGCTTTCACGGTAAGCGGAGATCTCGGGTTAGGTTTTTTCTCTAATTCTGGAATAACTGTAGAAGATGTTGCATTCTCTGGACTTATGTCCAGTGGACCGTCTGGAATGCTGATCTCCGGCGAATTAACAGCGGATTCTGCTGCAGTATCTGATTCCATTCGATTTGATGCAACAGGGCTTTCAGCAGAGGTGGATCTGTCAGGTACTCCCGATAATTATGAGGTATCAGGAAATATTGGTTTAAACTCAGTTTCCTACAATGATCTGTTTGCCGGAGAAGCAACTTTCACAGGAGACATCACCATGGGCCACAATGGGATTGAAGGCAGGGGCGGGCTGGATGTTGACTCAATTATGATTGCAGGCGCATCCTACTCTCTTGGTGCGGTGTTCATTGCAGAACCGGGTTCCATTCGTCTTGACACCTTAAGTCTGGGAGCACCGGGTGATCTTTCGCTGAATCTTTCCGGCCAGTTCCTTTACGGTGCTGACAGTCTGGCTTTCGCAATGGATGGCATAGCTTTGACCCGTGCAGGGAAGCTGCGCCTGATCTCTCAGGGAGATTTCGAATTCGTCGCAGACAGCACAGGCATGACCCTTGATACTCTCTGGCTTGATCTGCCGTCAGGTGAGATCGCCGCAGATGGCTGGATGCGTGGCGATTCCATAAAGGCAGTGGCTGTTCTTTCCAATGTAGACATTGCTTCTTTTGCTTCAATGCTTGGTCTAAGCGTTCCCATCTCTGGAATACTTGGTGCTGAGTTCTCGGCTGGAGGGTGTCTTGGAAACCTGGAGACTTTTTTGTCTGCTGATATTCAACACCCGACTTATGATGAATGGGATCAGTCTGACAGCTTGACAATTGATATTTATTCACGGGAAGATTCTCTTGTTATTGATGGGATCTGGACATGGACTGATGGAGTAAGATCCGGTTTCAGCATTGCTCTGGACCAGATATGGGATTCAGACCGCCGATTGGACATTATTCCCGGTGATGTTTTCTGGCTGGAGGCAGAACTTACCGGTGTAGGTGATGAATTGTTTTACCTGCTGCCCATGCCATTTAAAACAAGTGGAGCCAGTGTCAGTGCCAGAGTTGAGTACCAGAGAGATTCTGCAGAGCTTTCTGTTGGACTTGCATCCAGCTTTGAGAGGCTTTATCTGACCAATCCCGGTATCGAATTCCCAGGGGTTTCTGCATATCTCACCTATCCTGATCAACAGGCGGGTGAATCTTTTAACGGAAGGTTTACTCTGACCTCCGGTGGGGGCCAGGCTGTAAGTCTGCAGAGTCAGGTTCTTCTTGACATAGAAGAGAATCTTTCTTTTGAAGAAGGAACAGTACCTCTGACCATCAGCGGTTACAGTTTTCATGCTGACCTTAACCAGTGGGAAACCCTTATAGCGGGAGTTGGCTGGCTTCAGATATCAGGTTCTATTTTTTCGGAGAGCAGTGATCTTACGGAGAAGCCAAGAGTTACCGGAAAACTCACAATCGATCAAGCGACAATATCAATGGCCGGCGGAGGAACTCTGGAAGGCAGCGGAGGAGGATCATCCGGAGCTCAGAGTGAATTGCCGCTGGATCTGAACATCAGAATTACCGGAGACAGGGGGATCTGGTTCAGAAACAGCTACGCAAATGTTGAGTTATCTGCTGCGGTAGACATTACAACAGTCAGTGGGCAATTGCTTGTGGGAGGAGAGATCCATGCAGTAAGAGGTGCTGTATACATGCTGGGGAGAGATTTCCAGATAACCCAGGGAGATGTGAGAATTCTACAGACCACACCTCTTGGAGTTGATTTGAACATACAGGCAGAAGCCAGGATCAGAAGTTCAGTAAGCGGATCCGAATACACCATTACAGTTACTGTAACCGGGGATCCGGAAGAACCTGATATTACTTTAGCAGGTACCGGACCCTTCGGAAGTATTGATGACAGAGACATAGTAACTCTTCTTACTGCAGGCATGACTTATGGAGAATTGCAGCAGTTTGACAGCAGTGCTTTGGGAAATGTAGCCGGCAATTATCTGGGGCAATGGCTTGCCAGAAGCATACGGGATGATGTAGGTCTGGATGCTCTGAATTTCTCTCCGGATTTTTCTTCAGATTCTACATCCCTGGTGGTTAACGCAGGCAAGTATGTGATCCCGGATCTCTTTGTCAGTTTTTCCAGCGATGTTTTTTCTTCAGATGCAGGAACATTTAAAGCCCAGTATTTCTTCAATCGAGATTTCTTCCTTGAGGGCAGCACAAAAAGTACGCTTACCGGAAATCAGGACCCATCTCTGGAACTGCATTACACCTACAGGTACTGATACAGAAATCACTGCAGAATTAGAAAAACGGGAGCAGCAATGCCGCCCCCGTCTTCTTTTCTACTCCGGTATCTACCGGGCTATTACAACTCTGCGGGTGGTTACCGAACCGCGCGGATCGATAATTCTTGCCATATAGATTCCCTGAGGAACCTCTGCGACATTCCATACAAGAGCATGTGAGCCGGATTCAAGCTCTTCGGACTCAACTGCTTTCACAGATCTTCCTGTTATGTCGAACACAGCGATGGAAACATTGCCTGCACCATCAAGGGTGATGGGGAAAGTTACTGAAGAAGTGGCGGGATTTGGATACGGACTGCCCACAGAGGCTGTAACGATCCCTGCTGATGTTTCCTCTACTCCAACACCGTTAAAACTGCCTTCATTCGGTAGTGCATTGTGTGCTGTGACCATATAGGTGATGTCACTGATCGCACCGATTGCATCAAAAGTAAGTGTTACTGTTCCATCTGAACTGGTAACGCCAGAGGCCCAGAGACCACTGGTATGCTGGATGCAGACCATGGCTTTATCAACAGGGCCATTTGTATCTGTTACAATGAATAATGCACTTGTTGAACCTGATGGAAGGTAATAGGGGGATTGAACGGTGATGGCGTGTGGGACGTCTGTTCTCATGTCCATTGTTGGATCACCGAACCACTGGAACATATCCCATTCTATTTCAGCTCTGTTGGTGGGGTAGGGGCACATAGGAGCAGAAGCATCCATCTCTATTTTCGCGCACATCACGGCCTGTCCGGTGAGATAGTTTCCTGTGGGATCGGTGTACAAAGATGGGGGGCTGGTGTATTCATCATTAAAAGATTTGTACAAGCCATAGCACAGATAATCATTCCAATAGCTGTAACTGACTGCGGTTGCAGCAAAAACTCCGACCGCTCCACCTTCCATCGCAAGGAGATTCTCAGCGAAACAGTTACTAACAAATTTACCGGTAAGACAGTTGACGCTCATGACCATGGGTGTTTTATAGCCATTGGATAAACCTGCAAGGTCAGATATGTAGAATGCAGGATCGCCCCATCCCGATACTCCGCCATGGTCTCTGTGCTGAACCAGGAAAACTCCATCGTTCATGCTGGAGAGTATTCCCGCAGCATCACCATCCCAGACTATGTCTGATGGAACCATCTGCCCGGCGCTGGGCAGATCGCTGCGATAGTAATAAGGAGGTGCAGAGCTGGTGTCTTTCACATACTCTCTGTTGAAAGTTTTTCCGTAGATGTTCTGATAGGTGTCCCGAACAGTTTCACAGGTGAAGCAGAACCATCTGGTCGCTGTGTTGCCCGTTGCCTGCAACATTCCGGCACACAGTCCGTTGTTCCAGAAGCTGCTGTCCATAAGAGGGTCGAATTCCCACTTGAGGATCTTGTCTTCTACGAAAGGATAATTACTGGAGGATGTAACCATTCTTCCGTAATAGATGTCGGAATGGTAGTCTCCGGATCCATCCATGCATAAATATCTGTTATCGGCCCAAACACTGTCGCTATAGCTGAAAGACAAAGCTATTGGTAGAACATCATCGCTGTCCCCCACAAACAACACGAATGAAGGAGGCATTGCCCAGTTATCATATGCATTTTGAATGTAGGAGTGGATTTCAGAAGTTGACCAGGTACCAGCTCCAACAATTGCAGTGAGGTAGCCCTGATCCATTTTTGCGTTGATGAAAGCGTCCATCATGGTGTCAACGAAGTCATCACCTGCAATGATAAGAAGGTCCGCCTCGGTGATGTCGTCTGCCTGGCGGCGGTTGTATGCTTTTACAGGCAGAGAAGAAGTTGAGGAAATGGTTCGGTTGGGCTCACCGATGAGATCAGCATTGACCAGTGTTCTGAATGTATTTGAGAAGAATCTACTGTTAAGTCTCTGGTCAAAAGAAAGGCTGGCACCGAAATCTACTGTTACTCGCATCCTTGGTGTAACAGTAAGTGTGCCGGTTTCGGCATCCCACTGGAAAGGAAGAATATTGAAGCGTCCAATGTTTACCCCACGTATTGTTCCAGTCTGTTCAAAAACAGCATTTACAGCAGGATAGGTTCCGTGACTGTATGCTTCAGCGGAATAAGTGAATGGAACTGGTTCGTAGCTGTTGTCTGCGGGGATTGGTTGCATGGGCGAGGGATTTATTCCCTGTAAAACAACGGCCCTTTCCAATGGCTCTACAGTAATGGATATATTGTGATTGTCTGGAACAGCAGCCATGAAAGAAGCCTTGGGAAGCATAGGCGCGCCTTCAAATTCAGCGTAAGGTGTTAGTGCCGGCACACTCAGTGTATTGAAGGTTAAACCATTCCGGGTAGATACAGAATTTGAGAAACCTGGAAGCGTAACATCAACGGTAAAGCTGGAAGCGGTGATCTCAACTACATCTAATGAAGCATTGCCAATGTCTGAAGTTCCGAAATCGATCCAGTTCGCCCATGCAATTGTAACCACAAGAATCAGCAACAGAGAAGTGAATTTCACAGAATTCTCCTTTCAACTCAGCGTTTGGGATTTTGTGATTCTAAGGAATATAGATTTTATAAACAAGACGACAATAATCCGCAGGCACATTAGCAGCCGGAATAGTAATAAATCGTGTTGTTGAAGCTGTGAGCTATTGTGAAGATTGTTGAAGGAGGTTATCATAATGGCAAGGGGGTTATAAAATGTTCAGATTTTCTTTTGTATTGCTTGCCGTTGTTGTTCTTGCCGGCTCCGTTTCTGCCGGATCCATTTACATTGCAGACCATGAATACCAGGCTGATATCAGCGTGTTCGTGGTTGACTATGAGTATCAGGCAGATGCTTCAGTGTTTGTGTCTGAATACGAGTATCAGGCTGATGATGAAGACTGTTTATGGTTCTTCTGCGACCACGAGTACCAGGCGGATGTATCCATCTATTACGTGGATTACGAATATCAGGCGGATCTTAAGGTGTTCTTCTGCGATTATGAGTATCAGGCAGAGTGGGAGGAAAGCAGTCCCTGGATGGAGCGTTTGCACTGATCGAATCCAGATTGATCACGGAATACGCCGGGCTTTCTGAAAAGGCTGAAGAATTGCTTGGAAGCCAGGAAAGTAGAGAGCTCGACTTCAAAGAATCAATTGGCGGTCTTTCCTCTGATGATATTGTGGCTTTTGCAAACTGCCACAGCGGTGGCTCTATTCTTCTTGGAGTTCGTGAGAATCACGACGAGCAGGGCAGGCAAACTGCTGAGATCATCGGTTGCGAGATAGGCGACAGGGCTAAACTGTCCATTCTTGGAAAAGCAGGAAGCTGTGTTCCACCGGTTGAGCTTTTTGTGATCGTAGAGAACAGTGAAGGAAAAAAACCGTTTCTCAGGATCAGTATTCCTTCAGGTGCAAAGAAGCCTTACAGTACATCAGGTGGCACTTACAAAATTCGCGGCGATGCCCGGAATAATCCTTTGACGCCTGACTTACTTCTTGCTCTTTTTATGGATACAGAGAATGCTCAATTTATTAATCGTTTCAGCCAGGCCACACAGGAACTTGAGAGCAGCCTTCATGATCTGAAAAGCAGACTTCTTTCCGAGATGGAGGAAATCTATTCTCATGTAGACAAATTGGACAAAACCCTGAACAGAGAATAAACATCTTGTTTTCCAATATGGCAATATGCCTTGACAGAAGAGAAAGTATTGTTATCATTATCAAAAGAATGGACGGAATACAAGAAAGAAGGAATTGAAGTGAGCAAGGAAAAAGAAAGAGTTTTAGAGATGGTGGCAGACGGTACTATCACCGCTGCTGAAGGAGCGAAGCTGCTTGAAGCGCTGGTGTCCACACGCAGTAGATCCAGCCCGGGGAAAACCGCAAGAAAACGAAAAAGCAATGACACGCTTTCAATGATAAGTGAGATAGGCG
>JAOZLN010000120.1 GCA_029934845.1 Candidatus Sabulitectum sp. | reverse complement strand
CGCTATCATGGGAAGAATCTCCGCGGGGTCATCCTGCAGATCAGCATCAAGAGTGGCTATAAAACTGCCTTCGGCATGATCGAATCCTGCAGCTAATGCAGCAGCCTTTCCACGGTTTGCACCAAATCTGAGCCCCTTTACCGGGTATATGCCCGAGAGGCTGGAAATAGCATTCCAGGTTCCGTCATTGCTTCCGTCATCGATGACCACAGCATTCCAGGTTTTCTTTCCCAGCGCTTCCGAAATTTCAACAAGTAACTCCGGAAGGCTCTCTGCCTCATTGTATGCCGGAATTACAACAGTAATTAATGTGCTATTATCGGTATTCATGTAGTTTTATCTCCCCTCCGCCTACCCTCAAGTATGTGAAGTGAGAAATCCAGTCGCCAAGTGATGCGTGAATGAGATTTCCATGGTTCACCACGGATGGACAATGGGTGTGTCCTGTAATAACAAGTTCGGTGCCGTTGTCTGCCTGATCCAGCACCCAGCGGGTCATGTATTCTGGAATGGAATCAACCTGCTTGCGGAGAATTCTCTTGCTTGTATGAGAAAAGAGGTTTGCAAGAGCAGTTGCAACAGTGGGGTGCACCAGTGAAAAAAGAAATCTTACTGGGGTTGCGCGAATAAAAGGTTTCATGATTCTGTAGCCAGTATCCCCGTTTCCCAGCCCGTCACCGTGAGACATAACGGTTTTTCTGCCATCTATAATATCGGAATGGACGGTATTGTAGATTATCTGCATTCCCGTTTCCGATGCAAGTTTGTTGCCGCACCACCAGTCATGGTTCCCTGGCAGGAAGAATATCTGCCAGCTGCTGTCTGACAGATCTTTAAGAAGAGAGAGAACGTCGGAGAAACCTGCAGGAATTACAGTACGGTATTCAAACCAGTAATCGAAAAGATCACCAAGGATCCAGAGTCGACCGGGTTCTTTCTTCTTCAGATCCTTTAGAAAATTCTTTAATGGTTCTCTGCCGGGATGGTACTTTCCGGTGGGATAGAGGTGTGCATCGCTGATAAAGTAGTGATTCACTGAGAGCCCCGCAGTGTCCTTTCAACACAGCCGAATCCATATGCGCTGACAACTGTTCCATCACTGTGAATAAGAGAGGCAACGGGAAGATGATCTGCAACAAGAAAGTCTTTAAGCTCTTCATCTCCCAGAGCAACACTGATGGAAATACCCAGTTCGTTCAACTGAGATTGAGATGCGTTGCGTACAGCAGTGGTGAACTGAACAGGAACAGCTGTTATTCCTCTGTCCTGAACGGTGGCAAGAAACAAAAGATCGTTCTCGTTTGCAGCGTATTCTCCCAGAGGCAACCAGCAGTACAGCAGAATTGCGTTGTGATCGCTCTCGTTCATTTCGAAAAAACCATCAGTACCTGGCAGAAGAATTGTTCCCGGAACGGAAAGTACAGGATCCGGTTGTACAACAGCAGCGGTTTCCGCAGCACCGTTTTCGTCTTTACACCCGGAGAATACCAGAAGAAGAAAAAGAACGAATTTTACCATTTTTATCATATTCGGGGCACCTCACTAAATATAATTGACACCGTGCCATCGGTTTGTGTAAAATCAAAGGGGAATGGTACATCATCCGGCAATCCGAGGTCCGGGAGGGTGGTTCTTCCGCAATTCTCAATGGTGGCAAAGGTAAGCAGTTCCCCAATTTCTACAGTTATGGTGATGGGGTAAAGATCCCAGCTGCCTTCCCCCTGGTGTTCTGCCAGAATCCACGAAAGGGTTGAAAGTTCATTTCCTGATCTTAAAGTATTTGCAGGAGCTCTGAACAGCAGTAAAGGCAGAAAAGCAATCAGAGTACCTGTTATCTTAAGAATGACCGGTGGTAGTCTCACGCTTTATCAAGAAGGCTGGAAATAGAATTTCTTAAAGTCTGTGGAGCAGAAGTTCTTAGCAACCCCACAGTTCTGCCATGGAGTCTTGAGGCCTTACCAAGAAACTTCTCGCAGTTTGGACAACTTTTAATGTGGTCCTCCACTCTGGCCACTTCCCCGGCAACAAGCTCACCGGAAATGTAATCATTGTAATGATCAAGCACAAAAGCACATTCAGGACTCATTTGCCTCCAATCCTTTATTGAACCACTGGGTAAGCATGCTCTGCATTGAGGCCCTGGCCCGGTGCAGCCTTGATCTTACCGTTCCCACCGGGATATCCAGCAGTTCCGCTGTTTCAGCATAAGAAAATCCTTCAACATCACAGAGCATCACAACGCTTCTAAAATCGATACTGAGTTCGGCCATGGCCTTATCAATATCATCACGCATCATATCGCGAAGAAACAACTCAAAAGGCTGAGGCCAGACGCTTCCAGTGAACCTCTGATCACCTGACTCTACTTCATCAGTCCAGTCGCTGGGAACCTCGCCTCTGCTTTTAGCTCTGTGCTGGTTAAAGAATATGTTCCTCATGATTGTGAACAACCATGCCCTGGCATTGGTTCCCTGCTTGAACTGGTCTGCGGCTTTTAGTGATCTTGCACAGGTTTCCTGTACAAGATCTCCCGCATCTTCAGTGTTTCTTACAAGATGCAGTGCATACCTGTACATACTGTCCAGATTTGCCATTACCTCAGTCTCAAATGTCAGTCTTTTCTTGGTTTTTTTGTCCATCAATCCCCCATAGGTGGAACATTAGCAAAAGGTACCCCTTCGGCAAGTGCAGCAAATCCGGGCAGTGCAGCCAGGCAGTGTATTTTTTAGTTCTTCTATGTTGTGGTGAAATGGGTACATCCACAACCTGTAGTAGTCGGGGGTTGTTTTGAACACTAAATATTGATAATTTCGGCAAAACAATAATATCGAGGGGAGATGTTGTGTCAAAGAAAGAAATTGGTCTGTTTGAAGACTTTTTTAATACTGAAGAGAAGAAGGAAGAGCGGGAGCAGCCTCTGGTAGAAAATCTTATTACTCCTTCATTTACACCAAATGCAGAGCTGGTTCTTAGAAAGCGCTATCTCACAAGGAACAGTGAAGGGGAAGTACTGGAGACGCCTTCAGAGATGCTGTGGCGAGTTGCTTCCTCTGTTGCTTTTGCTGAGCAGAAGTGGGATGGAGACACCGGTCAGTGGGCAACTGTTTTTTATAACATGATGGCACGCAAAGAGTTTCTTCCTAATTCGCCTACGCTGATGAATGCAGGTAAAGAGCTTGGACAACTCTCGGCCTGTTTTGTACTTCCTGTGGAAGACAGTATGGATAGTATTTTCAGTGCAGTAAAGAACACAGCACTGATTCATAAAAGCGGTGGCGGAACCGGGTTCTCGTTTTCAAAGATAAGACCGGCGAATGATTATGTTCATTCCACAAAAGGTGTTTCCAGTGGACCTATTTCTTTTATGACAGTGTTTGATCATGCAACGGAAACTGTAAAGCAGGGCGGGGTTCGCCGGGGAGCAAACATGGCAGTGCTTCAGGTTGATCACCCCGATATTGAGCAGTTTATCACAGTTAAGCAGGATATGGGGCTGTTGAATAATTTCAACCTGTCCATTGGGGCTACTGATTCCTTTATGAACGCTGTTGAAAGAGGTGAGGATTTTTCTCTGATCAACCCGCGAGACGGAATGGGCGTGAAAACGCTCAGTGCAAAATCGCTTTTTTCAAAAATAGTAGACTCTGCCTGGTCCAGTGGAGAGCCGGGGCTCATCTTTATTGACAAGATGAATGATGCAAATCCAACACCGCATATAGGCGAGATTGAAGCTACAAACCCTTGCGGCGAACAGCCATTGTTACCCTATGAAGCCTGTAATCTGGGTTCAGTGAACTTGTCTCTCATGGTCAAAAGAGGGCCTAACGGGCTTCCTGAAGTGGCCTGGAGTCGCCTGGAGAAAACGGTCAGAAATGCTGTGAGGTTCCTTGATGATGTTATTGAAGTAAATATGTATCCCCTTCCTGAGATCGCAGAAATGGTTACGGGAAACAGAAAGATCGGCCTGGGTCTTATGGGATTTGCGGATCTTCTATTCAGATTATCTATTCCGTATAACAGCGAGAGAGCCCTGGTTCTTGCTGAAGAAATAATGAGTTTTATTGCAGACAAGGGCAGGCAGACCAGTTCTGATCTTGCCAGAGAAAGAGGAGCATTCCCGAATTTCAAGGGCAGTCTTTTTGATACAAGAAACATGCCCCCCATGAGAAACGCAACAGTAACAACCATAGCACCCACAGGATCTATCAGCATTCTTGCCGGTTGTTCAAGTGGGATCGAGCCTGTTTTTGCTCTTGCCTATACCAGAAAAAATCTTCTTGACGAAGGAGATGAGCTTCATGAAGTTGTTCCAGAGTTTGCAAAGGTTGCCATGGAAAGACATTTTCATTCGGCGGAGCTTATCGGAAAAATTGCGGAAAAAGGAAGCTGTAAAGATCTGGAAGAAGTTCCAGAAGATGTTAGAGGGGTATTTGTAACTTCACACGACATAAGCCCTTCATATCATGTGAGGATGCAGGCAGCTTTCCAGAAGTACACCGATAATGCTGTTTCCAAAACTGTAAATCTTCCCAATGATGCTACCCGCGAAGATGTTTCAAGAGTTTTTCATCTGGCACGGCAACTGGGGTGCAAAGGAGTTACAGTTTATAGAGACGGCAGTCGTGACAAGCAGGTATTGAACCTGAATTCTGAGGAACCGGAAGCAAAGAACGAACCAGTTCTTGTTGGGCCGCGTCCCCGGCCAGAGCTTACAAAGGGTGTGACAAGAAGAGTTAGAACGGGCTGCGGGAATCTCTATGTAACCATAAATGAGGATGAGCAGGGGCCAGTGGAGATATTCAGTCAGATGGGTAAAGCTGGAGGTTGTGCAGCAAGTCAGAGTGAAGCCATTAGTCGATTGGTGTCTCTTGCACTGCGAAGTCATGTCCATCCGTCAGAAATTGCCGACGAACTTAAGGGAATAAGCTGTCACAGACTTGCATGGCAGAATGGAACAAGAATACTGTCTTGCGCAGATGCCATGGGTAAAGCTCTTGAATGGCACATGAAGAGCGCAGACGGTGATTTTGAAGAACAACTTGAAAATGGTACTGATTCATCGGTTATTGTGAAGGAAGACTCCGGTTCATCAAGCTCTGTTAATAATCTGGCCGGGGCATGTCCTTTTTGTGGAGGTCCTTTGAAGTATGAATCAGGTTGTGTCTCCTGTGCACTTGAATGCGGGTACTCAGAGTGCGGGTAACTCGGGCTTTACCCTGATAGAACTGATGATCGTCGTGGTTATTGTCGGTATTCTTGCAGGTATTGCTATTCCGAAATTTCAGGATGTTGCCTGCAGTGCCAAAGCAGCAGCATGTCGCAGCAATTTAAGTTCACTTGCACATTGCATGAATTTTTATGCCTGCGATAATAACGGGTACCCATCCGCCGGCAAGCCCCACCACTGGAGAGGTTTTTCGCTTCTTGAAGGATATCTTCACGGAGCAGACGGTTACACCTGTCCGCTTACCGGCAGTTCAGATTACAGGTACAGACTTTACGGAGACGATGATACTTTTGCAGTAAGAGGCTGGCCTCTTGCCTGCTACAGTGGCCACGGTCATATATACAACGGCGTGGCCAGCTGGAGCGCAGATTAACAGAGGCTATTCTGTGTCTGAATCCTCGGCATTTTCAAGTTCTTCAAGAGCTTTTCCCAGAGCCTGGTGTACTTCTTTCATCAAGTCGGGATTAAGAGTAATGCCTTTGCGTGTGGGTTTCCACTCGCCGTCATCAGCCATGTAGTAGGTGCGAACCTCAATGTACTGGCGTTTGCGAAAATCTGTAAGGGCAACTCTTACTAAATCTTCGCCCTTTTCTATCTGAGCTATCTGCTTGTCCATTTAAACCTCCCTGTTTTAATTTATGGGGCTACAGTACATTCTGAATCGCTGCACTGTCAAGTGTTAGTTAACTTTCGACTGTACGGTTTGTATATTAATGCAGACAAGTCAGGAGGCTTATGCACGACGAGTTTGGTGGATACAAACAGCGTTTCCAACAGGTGCTCAGGGCATTACCCTGTGGTTACATTTACGGAGAGGTTCTTGTTAACGGAAATGGAGAACCGGAAGATTACTCTGTTCTCGATGTTAATCATGCCTTCTCGGATGTAACGGGTACAACCAGAAGCAAAGTTCTTGGAAGGCGGATCTCGGGTCTTTTTTCTCTTTCATCAGTCAAAGAAGACATTGCGGTTTTTGCCAGTGTGGCTCTTACCGGCGATCCGGTGGAAAAGGAATTCTATTCCCCCCATTTTGGTATTCACTTCAGAGTGTTTTGTTATGCCCCCATGGATGGTTTCTTTGTTGCCCTTCTCACGGATCTTTCAGGGGAAAAGAAACTGGAGAACCGCCTTGATTTTATAAAGATGTTCGGCAACTCTACTTCAGATGAATTTTTTGTTCTGGATTCAGCCGGGAAATTCATTCTTGGGAATAGGGCTGTTGCCGGAAAGCTGGGAACAGATCAGGGAAGTATCCCCGGTCACCTTTTTTCTGAGCTCTGCATCATGGTTGATGGTGAATGGTGGACTACCCTTTGGAAATCCCTTTTGCAGCGCGGTTCTCTGCAATTTGAAACAGACCATAGAGGAAAAGACGGAATAGTTTACCCGGTCGAACTTTCAGTTGATCTTATGGAATTCGGCGGCAGAAAGTATGCGGCATTTGTTGCGAAGAATATTTCCTCCAAACAGATACTGAGCAAAGCTCTAAGGCAGGACAGGCGATTTGCAGAGCAGGCAGCTTCCATGGCGGGTTATTTCGTCTGGATGGTGGATTCCGGCGGTGTATTCCGCCCTCTTCTTGGTGGGAAAAGCAACCTGGTCGCGGGACCGGTAAATGATGTTTTCCTTTCTCTTATTCACAGCGATGACAGAACAGATTTCTCAAGAGCTATAAAGGCAGAGGCTGATGGAAGCAGAGAGTTGCGGATGAAGACCGGCGGTAGTACAGCATACTGCAAAATTAAATGGTCACATCTTGAAGACAACTGTATGGTTGGAATATGCTATCCGCTGAGCGGTGCAGGACTTTCCGGAATGGGAAGCCATTCAATGGTGATGAGTGCTATTGATATGATGAATGAATCCATGTTTGACAGGATGAATAAGCTGGAGGACGTTCTGACGAACAAAAACATTGATACGGCTCTTCGAATGATCAGATCAATAAATGCAGACTTATCCAACATGACAGGGGAAAACAGCTCACCTGAAAAAATAAGAATTGATCTTTTTCTCTCCGAGAATGAGGGATTGATGAAGCAACTGCTGCAACCTGCAATTCCTTTGAAAATAGATGCATCTCTTCGATCTACAGGGTTGTGTGATCCGGCATTCTTAGAGAACATACTTGCCAGGCTGCTTATGATAATTCAAGACACCGGTTTAACATCTGCTG
>JAOZLN010000119.1 GCA_029934845.1 Candidatus Sabulitectum sp. | reverse complement strand
AAAATCAAGAGAATGTTTCCCATCCATCCAGTGAAGTATGTGCGCATCGGGAAAGGATCCCTGAATAGAAATATCGGAAATTCCCAGCTCAGCGAAAGCTTTGTGCACAACAGCAGTATCATTTGAAGAAAGAGTTCTGGACATGGTGACATTTCCCGCAGAGTCAAGTATTCCCGCACCGGAGGACAAAACATACCAGTCTACAGGAAGCTTCACTCCAGCCAGACTCATCTGTAAAGACACAGGACTTCGTCCTGTTGCCAGTACAACGGCACAACCCTGTTCTCGCAGAGATTCAAGTGCAGATATGTCTCTGGCACTGAATGTACCGTCATCCCGGAGCAGAGTGCCGTCCAGGTCTGTAGCAAATAGTGAAGTCTTTTTCATAGAGGGTAATATATTCCCCCTTCAACAATTATGGAGGAAGAATGAGAAAGCTGGCAGTTTTTGATCTGGATGGCACACTGCATCACACTGAATTTGCTCTGGCTCCTGCAATTGCAATGGCTGCCGGAGATGTTACGGGGAAGGTGGAGCCACCTTACGATCTGATAAATTCCCTTTACGGAGAACCTCTTGAGGTCTTCTGTAAAGTTCTTGTTGGGTCGGATGAGCCGGCAGTATGTGAAAAATTCACCGAGAGGGTGAAATTTCATCAGGCTGTCACTCTACCGCTAACCGGGAAATTGTATCCTGGAGTAAAAGCAATGCTATCAGATCTGAAACATGCGGGTTTTGACCTTGCAGTTCTGTCAAATGCCCATAACGACTACATTGTTCTTGTGACTGAAACACTGGGAATAAAAGATTTTTTTGCGAATTTGACAGGAAGAACCGAAGAGGCCTCAAAAACTGCAAGACTTTTTGAGATGAGCAGGAATTATGATTTCACTGTGATGGTTGGAGACCGGTATCATGATATACAAGCCGGCCTGGAAAATTCCTTTCCAGTTATAGCATGTTCATACGGGTATGGTTCTGCAGCAGAGCATCAGGGGGCAACCTCCGTTAGCCAAGTGAAGGAAATTGTTCCCCTGATCAAGAAGATGGTTAGCCAGTAAACCTGAAAACCGCCACAACTTTGCCTGCAACACGAATACTTGCACACGCAGATCCGTGGAATTCCATTACCTTGTAAAGATCGTTGGCTGGAACAAGCCTGATTGTGTCTCCTCGGTGGTAGAATTTTTTCACCGTTGCCTCATCGTCAACAAGAACGACTGCTACCGTGCCTTCCTCTACAAACGGGACTGGTCTTACAAGAACAAAATCTCCGTCCAGAATGCCTTCGTCGACCATGCTGTCACCATGGACTTCCAGCCAGAAGATTCCTTCAATACCGTGAAATCTTTCAGGAACTGGCATACGGCCCTCTTCATTTTCCTCGGCAAGTATTGGCAGGCCTGCAGCAACCCGACCAATAACAGGGGCCTGGTTGTCTACCGCGCGTCTGCCGAAGCTGGCTCTGTGTGGTGGCAGAGAAAGAGCTCTGGCAGACCCATCTGTTCTGTTCAGGTAACCCTTCTCTACAAGCCTGTCGATGTGACCTTTGACTCCTTTTGTGCTTTTCAGGTTGAAGGCGTGTTGAATTTCTCTGATAGAAGGGGGATAGCCATTGTTTTTCATAAAGGATTGAATGAAATCCAGAAATTCTTTCTGCCTTGCTGTCAGATCTTTATACATGTGAATACTCCTTTCGGGAAACATATGTTTACTATAAGTGACAGGGCAGCATTCGTCAAGAAAGGGATAGTAACAAACAGAGCTGTTGTACTGTTGACTTGATGCAGTTAATGACTTGCTGGTAACAGAGGCCACTCCAGCAGGTTGCTGTACGTAGTTACGGGGTAAATCGGTAAATGAGGCTACTCTAGCAGATTGCTAAAGTAGATCATATACACCGCAATTCTTTGAGGCAGATCATCGTTAGAGCCATCGGTGTAAAGAATTACACTGAAATTTAAAGCCTCAACAGTTCCATCACTTCTTATAATGGCAACATCGCGAAAACGATGATTCTTAAGCCTTCCGTCTTGTGTCAGTTCGAAAATTCTGTCTTCAAAGCTGTCAAGAAACTCGTTCCCTTCCACATAACCAAGGATGTTAAAGTCGGCATCCTCTACCCTGATTCTTTCTGTATCTTCTTCGTGTACAATTCTGCCCAGGGGCAGAAACGATGCGTCTTCAATTCTTCCGTCTTCGCGGATGTAGGCAATCGTGTCATAACCGCTGTCTTCCAGGCGAAGATGTCCGGCATACACAGAGGTGGTCAGAAGAAGCAAAACAACAATAAATATTTTATTCAAAATGAAATTCTCCCTTGTTTCAATTATATTGAGGTTATACATTCTCGAACATTGAGGCAGGTGTCAAGTCCTATCATGCTATTATTACTTATTGCTGCAATATCAACGCTATTAGACCCTTTGCCTCTTGATCTGAATTCTGCTTCTGAAGCAGACCTTTGCAGGTTGAGCGGAATTGGCCCTTCTACAGCATCTGCAATAGTGGAGTATAGAGAAACCATATCGTCTTTCGCTTCTGTTGATGAGCTTGTTTTTGTGTCGGGGATAGGTCCACTTACCTTTGAAAGTCTACTTCCATACATATCAGTGACAAATGTGGTAGTCCCGATGGATACCTCACATTTTTTAGATGAGGGCTTGCTATCTGACACGCTGCTGACCGTCATATTCCTGGATATTGGCAATGGTGATGCCATCGTACTTCAGACTGAAGAGAGCACATGGCTTGTTGATGGAGGACCTCCAGGCAATGGTGCAATGAGAGCACCGGTGGTTCAGCGTTTGAGAGAAGGCGGAATTGATACTCTTTCTGTGGTTGCCTTCACGCATCCGCATGCAGATCATATAGGCGGGTGCAAAGACGCCATGGAGGTTTTCAACTGCAATACACTTATAGATCCGGGAATAGACCATGCTTCTCCTGTGTACGAAGAGTTGCTTCAATACGCTTTTGATTCCGGTTGTGATTATTCCATTCTTACAAATGGAGATAGATGGGATCTGTCTGAAGATGTGTCAATTGAAGTGGTCTGGCTTGAGAGAGGAGCCGGCAGTCCAAATGAAGCTTCAGCAGTTTATCTGGTTAGCTGCGGCAACTTCACTCTTCTTCTTACTGGAGATATTGAGAATGAAACTATTATGCGAATGACTCCATTTCAGACGCCGGTAACTGTCATGAAGGTTCCTCATCACGGTAGCAGAAGCTCTCTTTTCCCCCCCTGGTTTAGAAAAGCAGCACCTCAATTCGCCATTTTCTGCTGTGGCAGAAACAACCCATTTGGCCATCCTCACAGGGATGTTCTGGAGGGTTGGGAAACGGCAGGAGCGGGAATCTTGCGAACTGATCGCCAAGGCAATATTTTCCTATACACTGATGGAGAGTCTATCAACTTTAAAAGTTCCTTCTTTCATTGAGAGAAAAAATGAGAACTGGTTCGCGAATATCTCCCTATTTGTATATCTTGCCTGCACTTATCATAGTGATATGTTTTAGAACAATCCCGATTCTTGCAAGTTTCACCGCTTCGTTCGCCGATTACGACATTGGAGGCTTCCACGGTTTTGTGGGTTTTTCCAATTATGAAAGAATGCTCACCGATGCCAGATTCTGGAATAGTGTCAGCAATACGGTGTTCTTTGTTCTAGGTGTTGTTCCTGCTGGAATTGCAATTCCGCTGCTTCTTGCTATGCTTTTGCGTGGCGACCTTAGAGGCAAAGCCTTTTACAGAACGATCTATTTTCTTCCGGTGGTTACCTCGGCGGTGGCTGTGTCTGTTGTATGGACATGGCTTTTCAAACCGGAAGCTGGTCCTGTAAACGGGGTGATAATGGCTCTGGGGGGAGATCCTCTTATGTGGCTCCGTGAGCCCCGGGGAATATTTGAGATGATGCTTTCTCCTCTGGGATTAAATCCGAAAGGGATATTTGCCGGTCCCAGTCTTGCACTGGTTTCTCTTATGATAGTCAGCGTTTGGAAGAGTATCGGCTATAACACTGTTCTATTTCTTGCGGGGCTTGAGAACATTTCAAATACGTATTACGAAGCAGCCAAGCTGGATGGTGCAGGAAAATGGGGAACATTCCGTCATGTGACGTGGCCTCTTCTTTCCCCCACCACCTTCTATGTTCTTATCATGAGCACCATAGCATCTTTTCAGACCTTTGCGCTGGTCTATGTAATGACTCCACCACCAGGGGGAGGGCCGCTTGGAACCACAAATGTCATAGTATTTTACCTTTTCCAGAAGGCCTTTGACCGGTTTGATATAGGCTATGCAAGTGCTATCAGCGTTTTCCTGTTTATTGTGCTTCTTTTTCTTACCATTATTCAAAGGCGCTTTGGGGAAAGACGGGTGCACTACTCATGAGATCAAGACAGATCATCAGGCAGGTTCTTCTTCTTGTGGGTGGAATCATCATGCTTATGCCATTTATCTGGATGATTTCCACCAGTCTTGAGCAGGGCGGTCTTCAAAACTACGTGGAAGCATGGACCAGAGTGCCATTCGGTACTTACTTCCTTAATACTCTTCTTGTGACGAGCTTGACCCTAATAGGTGTTTTGATAACCAGCTCGCTTGCTGCTTATTCATTTGGAACTATGGAGTACCCCGGCAGGGACAAGCTGTTTCTTCTGTTCCTTTCCACAATGATGGTGCCTCAGCCTGTGTATCTTGCACCCAGTTATGTACTTCTCGCGAAGTTGGGCTGGGTGGATACCTATCTGGCTTTGATCGTTCCATGGATTACTAATGTTTTCAGCATCTTTCTTCTAAGGCAGCATTTCATGACTCTTCCAAAGTCTTTGTATGAAGCAGCAAGGCTCGACGGGTGCAGCAGATTCGGCTATTTGTGGCGGGTTGCCCTGCCTCTTTCCAAGTCTGTAATAGCCACTATTATGCTTTTCAATGTCATCGGGTCCTGGAACAGTTTCATGTGGCCACTGGTGGTTACCCATTCCGAAAAATTAAGAGTTCTTCAGGTTGGGCTAAGTTACTTTAATCAGGAGCAGTCCAGTAACTATCAACTGCTTATGGCGGCTTCCACTTTCAGTATTCTGCCATTGCTTTTGCTATTTCTTCTTGCTCAGAAGCATCTTGTTGCAAGTTACTCCCGTTCCGGGCTTAAGGATTAATATTGAGTATTTTTCTGCTGATAGTAAGTCTGTGCAGCCTTTCGGAGGAGGTTGGATCCTTAATGGATGATTACCGGTTTAACGGTTACTCTTCTCAATGGAACAGGGGCTTATATTTGCACTTGAATGAGCCGTATACTTTCCTTATTTATCCCGGGATGAATTTAGAGGGTGTTCTATGCGGTATTGGCGGTGATGCTGTTTTTGATCTTCAGATGGAACTCCGGGGGGGCGATGTGAATATTATAGATACAGAGCCTGATGACTTGCCGGTTCTGCGGTTTGCCACAGGGTCTGCATCGACGGTATATAGCGTTACAGTGACTGCCGGGGACATGCTTTACGGGGTCACTGCGGACAGTGTTTATGTTTTTTTTGCAATGAGACCTGTCACTATGGAAATAGAGAATTCAGTTCCGGGTGAGCCGGACTTAGCAATAACAGGAGAGTAATATGAAACTGACTTGTACTCTGGTATTCTTTTTGATTCTCTCGGCAGGTGCCGATGGAACAACAGGGTTCACATTTCTTCAGATACCTGCTGGAGCCCGCGCTGTTGCCATGGGAGGAGCATTTACAGCAGTTCCAGGGGATCCTATTTCGCTGTATTGGAACCCCGCAGCTTCAGCAAAGATGTCTGACCGCAAGCTGACCACTACCTATACCAGTTACATGATGGATATGCAGGCTGGTTTTGCCGGCTGGGTTAACCCCAGGGAGAATGACGTTATAGGCGTATCTCTTAACTATTTTTACGGAGGGAATTTTGACCGTACAACCATGGAAGACCCCATGGGCACCGGTGAACAGTTTTCTTCCAACAGTATGGCTCTGGCTGGAACATGGGCAAAGAACCTTACGGAAAGCCTTTCTGTTGGAATTACAGGCAGATTTATCTATTCTCAGATTGACAGCTACAACGCCAACGGGTTCAGCGTTGACCTGGGTGGTATGTATTGCTCTTCAGCCATTCCCGGTTTTACTGGGGCTCTTGTTGTAAGAAATGCCGGAGTTCAGACAAAGGCTTTTTACAGCGAGAATGATCCTATGCCAACAGAAGTAGCGGCAGGTATTTCGCAGTCATTCATGGACGGAAGCTTTCTTGTGGCTGTAGATGCTACAATGCCCTTTGAAGGAGATTTCGATGCAGCAGCAGGCCTGGAATACAAGCCTGTTGAAATGCTGGCTATAAGAACAGGGTGGAGTCTCTCCGCTATGGATACTGCCGATAATGCCGGTGGTGGTTTTGTGGATGCCATGGGATTCGGAATGGGAACCCGGTACAATCAGTTCTCTCTTGATTATGCCTGGAAACCCTTTGCAGATCTGGGAAATACACACAGAATTTCGCTGGGGATGGACATATAGTCAGGAGTTGACTTTTTTCCATGTCTGCACTATGTTTGCTCCTCAATCGCGGGGTGGAGCAGTCCGGTAGCTCGTTGGGCTCATAACCCAAAGGTCGCAGGTTCAAATCCTGTCCCCGCTACCAGCAATGAATGCCGCTTTCATATTATTATGAGGGCGGCATTATCTTATTGCAGTAGAATACAAAGAATAAATACGAATCTAAAGAAACTTAAGACAATACAGGTATTATGTTAGATATTCCCCCCCCCTATTGACACATAACATATTTGCATCTATTCTCTTAAGAGCAAATAATCAGAAAATAATCACTTCAATACTGGGAGGTAGCAAATGCTATCGTTCCTAATCTTCGCTCTCATCTCTGATACTGCAGCCATTCACACCACTGTTGCTGATAGTTCCAGGGTAGCATTTATCGCTCAGACTCCAGTTACATGGGAAACTGTTGAACATCACAATCTGCACTATATAAAATTTACTGATTCTCCCTTGATGGATAGCATTGGGTATCCGGAGCTTCCCATGATCACCTGTCTTGTTGCTTTTCCTGACAACGTAACACCCGAACTTGAGTATTCATTTTCAGATGTTAGAGAGGTTACTGTAGATCCTGTATATCCTGCTCCCGAGATGATTATTTCTACTGAATTCACTCCTTCTGTAGTTGATTCTTTTGTTCAGGATTCAACTGCCTACTCGTCAGAGGACTTCTGGCCGGCTGAAAGAGTTAGAATTATCGGAGAGACCACGATATGTAGGCAGCGTCTCTTAAAAGTATAGATGTTTCCAGCACAATATCGAGCTTCTGATAGCACTCTGAGTATAGTATCCAACTTCAGTGTATCAATCGCTTTTGACAGTGCCAGCGCTGTATGGAACACTACAGGACTTGGTGCATTTCAGAGGTTGATAGGTGATTCTC
>JAOZLN010000118.1 GCA_029934845.1 Candidatus Sabulitectum sp. | reverse complement strand
ATCAACGCGACTCGGTTGCAGCCATCGGAATTGCTGCTCATGAAGCGGGTCATGCTGTTCAGCATGCCATGGGGTATTCTCCACTTAAATTTAGAACAGCTCTGGCTCCAGTGGCTAACTTTGGCAGCCGGATGTTGTTTCCTCTTCTTATTGGTGGTTTTTTCTTTAGAATGACCAACATGATCTACATAGGCATTGCTCTTTACGGTGCTGCTTTGCTCTTTCAGCTGGTAACCCTTCCAGTTGAATTCAATGCCAGTGCCAGGGCTGTGAACTGGCTGGAAAAAGAAAGAGGTTTCCCTCCTTCGGATGTAACAGGAGTGAAAAAAGTTCTTACTGCCGCCGCGCTGACCTATGTTGCCAGCGCTCTGGCTGCTATCGGGCAAATGCTATGGCTGGTTCTTGCCGGAAGAAGGAGATAAATTAATATGTTAATGGAAATGCCACTTGTTCTAGTCATGGTTTTCTTCAGTGTGGTCTGCCATGAGATAGCTCACGGTTATACTGCCTACAGGCTGGGTGATCCCACTGCTTCCAGAATGGGAAGACTGTCGTTTAATCCCATTGTGCACATAGACCTGTTTGGAACGATCATACTGCCGGCCATGCTTATTTTTATGAAATCACCCTTTCTATTTGCATGGGCAAAACCTGTTCCTGTGAATCCCAATTTCTTCAAAGATCCCAAAAAAGGAATGATGCTTGTTGCCATGGCCGGGCCCGCCACAAATCTTGCAATTGCACTTGTTCTTAGTGCTCTTCTTTTTCTTACAGGAGGAATACTGCCTGCGTTTCTCTCTAGAACATTCGCTTATGTGTCTGTAATAAATGTCATGCTGATGGTTTTTAATCTTATTCCCATCCCTCCTCTTGATGGAAGCAGAATTGTGACGAATTTTCTTAAAGGTAAGGCTTTGTGGAATTACATGAAACTTGAGCGGTTTGGAATGTTTATTGTATTTGGTCTTCTTTTCACTGGTGTTATTTCCAGCATTCTTTATCCGGCCATGAATCTGGCTGTGAGGATACTGGGGCTGGCACAGTATCTGCGTTAGGAGTAGTTATGTCTTTTCTGATCCTTTTGCTGATCGCCGGTGTTTATGATGAAACGCCTATTACCAGAAACCTTGATCCCGATTTTGTTCCCGGCACATACGCCGAGTACCGTGCGGAGCAACCGGAGTTTACCGAACTTGTTGTGACCCCGGTCACAGGCGAGATCAGAGGTACCGAGTTTCTTGTTGTTATGGAAGAGCACATGTCAGACAGCCTTGATTCGGCCCTGCTTGACCAGTGGCTTGCGGATATTCAGAGTGAAGGCAATTCTTCTGCGGCAGTAGAGATCACCTATGCGAACCCTATTCAGATCAGAGCATGGCTTCTGAGCTTGTACAACGACGGCCTGGAAGGTGTGGTTTTTGTAGGAGACATTCCTGTTCCGTGGTCGTGCACTGTGAACGGCAAAGAAAAATCAAATGAAACATTCCCCAGTGACTATTTTTACATGGATCTTGACGGCACCTGGGAAGACAACTGGATCGGATATCTTGGAATCGGAACAGCTGGTCAGGACAGTATTTATGACGGCTGGAGCGGCGAGCTTTTCCCAGAGATATACACAGGCAGAATAACCACAAGTGTGCTTATTCTTGGTGATGAATATGATCTTATCGAAGAATACCTTTCAAGACTTCATGAATGGAGGCTTGTAGGAGATCCAGAGCCCAGAGCTCTTTGTTATGTTGATGATGACTGGGCAAGCTGGGGTAACAGTTATCGTTCGGCAATGGAGAACCTTTACGACGATGTAGAGCTGGTCAACCTTCCCACCAGTGCCACAAACGGCACAGATTACAGAAACAACAGACTTCAGGAAGGCTACACCTGGATCAGCCCGTTTGTTCACTCAGGACCCACATCCCATGCCTGGAGTCCCGGACCCAGTACTACTGCGGGACACATCTGGACTGATAATCCTCCATCCAGGTTCTTTAATCTTTTCGCCTGTTCCAACGCCCGTTTTACAAGCAACTGGTGCATGGGTTGCGCCTATGTTTTTGGAACTGACTACGGTCTTGCAGCTGTGGGCAGTACAAAGAGTGGAGCCATGCTTCAATTCGCCCAGTTCTATACTCCTCTTGGAGAGGGCGAAAATTTCGGAAGTGGCTACAAAGCATGGTGGACTCACATCATCAGCGGTGGTTTCAGCCAGTCCGAGCAGTACTGGCATCTTGGGATGGTTGTTCTTGGTGATCCCACAATAATGCCTGCTATGCATATGCTGGGTATTGAAGACGGTACACCACCAGCTGCACCCGCCATTCACTTCAGTGCAAACCCTGCAATGGGTGCTGTTACAATAGTTACGCCGGCTGAGTTTACAGTTCACGACATGACCGGTCGCGAAGTGGCAAATGGATATCAGAGTGAGACCCTCACCGGCCTCAAGACCGGTGTTTATCTGGTAAGAGCAGAAAACAACGGAGCTGCTGTTGTAGAGAAACTCTGTGTTATAAGGTAGTAGTACAGTTAATTAATGGGGATGGACTGTTCCATCCCTATTTCCTCTCTTAGAAGCTCAAGATACCTGTGTATTTCCTCCTGCTCGGCTGGTTCCAGATGGCTGTACAGATCTACTTCAGCAAGGATGGAGAAAACCAGTTCAGGCGTAATTGAAGGTCTTGCGGCTGCAGCAAATTTTGCGGAAACCAGCCATGTTAAAGCAGCTTCTTCCTCAGAGACACAACGACTTTGCATTGAAAGATGAAGACACCTCTCTGATGCATTGGCCAATCCCGCAGGTGGCAGCGTGTTTATTATCACATCCAGACTTTCCGTCGAGCCGGTAATAACCCTGGAAATAGCTATGGCGGTATCGGGGTGCATTCCTCCGGTCTGAATGGAATTCAGAGCAAACAGGTACCTGTCCGGGAAGTCGATATTCCCGGGAACCAGAAGTGTTGCTCTTGCCCAGTCTGAATGACTGTTTCTTCCTGCTGCTGACAGGGCTGCGGCCCGCAGTTCCCACCCTCGATAATTGTCAGGGTACAGGTTAATAAAATTGTCCGAGTCTTCCAGTGCAGCAAGGATCATGTTCTTTTGAAGATGTGCTCGTCCTGACGCCAGAAAAACCCGTTCCTCCCAGGGAATACGCCTGGCTGCCAGTTCCAGATCACCCACTGTGTCTGCTCCGGCCCCGGCCATTGCAGAATAGCCCGATATCACCGCAAAGCACCAGTAAAGAGACAAGACAAGAGCAAGAAGTGGAACTGCAACAGGTACATTCACTTTTCGGAGCTTCAGACCGGGCACAGAGCTCAGGAAGAACGCTGCAGGTATTGCTCCAAGCGGTGTGGCAAGTGGCAGATCGGTTGTGAATATCAACCAGAATGCCACAAGAGAACCAAGTTTATAATCTGATCTTGACTGTCTGGAAAGCCAGTAAAGCATGAAGAATAAAAGAAGCAGACCGGGAATACCGGTTTCAGTAATTATTGTAAGAGGCTCTGAGTGCAGATAGTCTATCCTCCTGTGATTTCCTGCGAGCTCTCTTAGTTCCGGTTCAGATGAATTGAATATTTCCAGCCTTGCGGATCCTGTACCGGTTCCCAGGGGAAGATTGTCAAAGAACAACTCTGCAGAATTGC
The DNA here is from genome assembly GCA_029934845.1 of Candidatus Sabulitectum sp. Taxonomy (GTDB): domain Bacteria; phylum Fermentibacterota; class Fermentibacteria; order Fermentibacterales; family JCC-6; genus Sabulitectum. The sequence continues at coordinate 3,892 of JAOZLN010000118.1, read as the reverse complement.
GCCAGATCCTTGTTCTGAGTTCAAGGGTCGGCCCGATTCTGCCTGCAGCTTGCGGGAAAAAAGAAAAGAGTATCTGCCCGGATACCAGTATGGCCAGGATCACCCACGGCTTGATCTTTCTCCAGGAATAGAAGACAAGAGCCCCTGTCAGACAGGCAATCCATCCAATGTAGAATGAGGAGATGTATACTCCAGCAAGAATAGCTGTGCTAACCGCCCAGGAATACCATTTATCTTTCTTGAAGAACGCAAGGCTGCCAACAAAACCAAGGGCCAGAACCATACCTGCCCTGTTTGCATTTCCAGTAACCGTGTCTGCCCCGGCAGAGAGCATTACGGCAGAAACAAGAACAGCAGAGGAAACAAGAGCTTTAAGATGCACTGTTTGTCCCCATCTTGAAATCGTTCCTGAAAATCCGATTATCATCATTCCGAAGGAAAGCCATCTTACAGCATATGGAATGCCGCCTGTGGCAGAGGTTGCCCACAGAAGAGAGAGAGCAGGAAGCAATCCGATAATTGTTCCAATGATCAGATGCGTTGCGGAAATACCTTTTCTTCCGAAAAAGAAGATCACAGAACCGGCGAGGGGGTATACAGCAAGTCGCGACATCATTGTGGAATCAAAGAGACCTGGTATTACAGCAGACAGAGCTATGGTGAACGGAAGGAAGAAAAGCAGGAATCCCGCCAATTACAGTTCGCTCCAGCTTGCAGGGTCAGCAGGCAGATCGCCCAGAACACCGTGATTTATCTGGAAATCGTGTTTGGCTTCAAGCTCACACATCCATTCCATGGTTCTTTGCTCTTCAAGGTGAATCAGTAAATTTCGCCTTATGGTTGCTTCCACCTGTTCAAAAGAAGCATCATGCGGAGGAACGATCTGAACAAGTCTGTAAAAAACATACAGATCGTTTTCGACTTCTACCGGTCTTTGCCACTGATCACTGCCTTCTTCCATAAGAAACAGTACCTGATCAATTTCGTATGGAAGCTCATGCTGTGCAACAGGTCTTGATATGAACTCATTGCCCGGGGCAAGAAACTGTGTGTATCCGGGATAACCCATTTCTTTAAGAGAATTTTCGTCGCTTATAAGTGCAATGGCATCCTCGATGATGCCGCCGGGTATCATAACAGATTCAAAAATACGCGTTTCCGGCAACTGGGGTACTGAATCCATTTGCAGGTACGCTTCGTAAACCAGAGAATCACTGATTTGTACAGCATCTGTTACATTTACTTTGAAAAGAAGCTCGCTGGCCTGGTCCAGAGCAAAGTTATCTGCTTCCCGGGCGAAACTCATGTATCCTTCAGGAAACTCTGCTGCATACAGGTCTGCAACAAAAGAAAGCCGTGCCTGATTTCGCAGATTGTGAGAAACCCAGTTGAACGATTGTGGATTCCCAGGGTGCCCCATAGAGGCAAAATCGGCAATGCCGTGAAATTCTCCGACAGTTATAGAGCCACCGTCCCATGATGCAAGTTCGGTGGAACTGTTAACAGACTCTAGCTGCAGGCAATACGCAGCAACTGCAGCAGAGTCCATCTGGAAAGTTCTCATGGCTTCTGTTTTTAACGAATCCAGGCTTCGGACGGAACGGCTTTCGGCAAGGCTGCTTCGGGCAAATGAATTGAATGTTGAAGTGTCTGCCAGGGTTGCATCGATCATTTCCTGTGAGGATGTTTCAACAGAGTCAAGGGTGTACACAAAACCGTTAACCTCTACATCACTTCCAGGGGTGATGGAATCCAGCGCGAAGGCCAGGTTCCAGGGCAGGTCTGGAAGCCTGATCGGGCCTTTGCTGCCAGTCTCCCGGGAAGAGAACCAGACAACGCTGCCAAGCAGTTCACTGTAGTGTAACAGATCTGTATCAGTAATGCTGCTTCGTATGGACGAAGAGAGAGTATCGTTGTAGGCAATAAAAGCCGAGTTTATTACCCAGCAATCTTTCATGCTCTGTATGTATTGTGAGTGCAGGTAGTTCTGGTTATCTATTTCTGCGGCGATCATAGTTTTCCTGCCCAGGGCGGTGATAAAATCTCCTACGGGGTTGTCTTTAGCAAGAAATCTCATTCTTGTACTCTGATCGAGCCCCAGCCAGATGGCTCCTACTTCCGAAACAGTGATGGAGTCGGTGGATGTTCTTATCAACCATGTATTTCCGTCAGGGGATCCGCAGCCGGTTAGAATAAGCAGAAAAGCAAACAGAAATATGTAATTGTTCATTTAGCAGACCCCTTGGACAAACGGTTGATATGTGTTTTCGTTTTCCTAATATACAAGAAAGGGGAAGCCCCTGAAGGACTTCCCCTGAAAAGTCTAAGCCAGTTTAGAACAAGCTCTTAATTGAACCCCATGTGTCACGTTCCAGCGCAGCTGGGTTTACATCGTAACCGTGCATGGCATCAGGAGAGCCCTGCTCGAAGACATAAAGCTCGTTGATAGGAGAAGTCTGGCTCATTGTAGCTCCACCCATTGTAGCACTGGGTATAAGGGTGTGGTGCTCGATCAGAGAACCGTCTGCAGCGATCTGATCAACGATTCCAGTACCGTTTGCACTGGTTACCCACAGGCAGTCGCCAAGATAATCCCAGGCGGCACCGTAGGCACTTGTTGCAGCTGTAGACCATATTGTGGAAGCTGCGGTTGATCCGCTTACGCCATCCCATGTAAGCTGATTTACATCGGTAGAGAAGGAACTGGTGTAGAAGTATGTGCCGTCCCAGGCGAGGGCGCGGTTAGGGCTTATGGGCCCTGTGAAAGCTCCGACCTTCTCGTATGTGGTGATGTCGTAGTAATCGATAGCAGTGCTTACACTGCCGTACATGTAGGTTCCGTCGCAGCAGAGATCGCGAAGACCCCATCCTGGAGCGTTGTTCTGAGCGAAACTGTCTACTACAGCACCTGTATGGTCGAAGAGGTAGAACATACCTGTTCCAGCGCCGGCCTGACCTGCTCCGTTTGTGATCCAGAAGTTGGTTCCATCCCAGCCGCATCCTACTGAGTAAACATTGGGAATAGCATCTTCTACAGACCAGTAGGCAATCTCTTCAAGCCAGGTATCTGTTCCAGGTTGGGTAATTCCTGTTTCAGGGGCTGCATCGGTCATTGCGAAAGCCGCAACGGCCATAACTAATACAAGAGCTAAGATCTTCATATTGATATCCTTCCATACTAAGAGTAAATAATGGCACCCATGTTAAGATACACCTGACATTGTAATACTGTCAAGAGAAGCGAGAGACATCAGTTTTCATATTGTCAGATAATAAATACTAAAACGCTAGGTAATTCTTTTCTTTCACTGCTATCACATGTCTGCTGAAGGTTCCTGAGCAGAGCAGGAGTCATTTTCAGAACAGGGATTTGATCGATCCCCATGTTTCACGGCTAAGGGCAGAGCCGGTTACGTCATAACCCCTCATGGCATCCGGACTGCCCTGGTGAAGAAAAAAGACCTCGCGAACAGGAGTCATTTGAGCCATTGTAGCACCACCCCAGACAGCACCGCTAACAGGAGTGTGCTGGTAGATCAATGAGCCGTCTGCTGCTATCTGGCAAATTGTTCCTGAGCCGTCAGCGCTGGTAACCCATAAACAGTTGTTTCCCCTGTCCCAGGCAGCACCGTACACAAAGGCGGCTTCCGTAGACCATAATACACTGGAAGCAGTTGATCCGCTCACTCCGTCCCATGCAAGCTGGAAGATACTGCTGGAGCAGGGGGCAGAGAATGAACCGGTGTAGAAGTACGTACCGTCATAGGCAAGTGCGCGATTAGGGCTTAAAGGTCCGGTAAAAGCACCCACCTTCTCGTGTGTTGTAATGCTGTAGTAGTCGATATCAGAATCTACGCTGCCATACATGTAAGTGCCGTCGCAGCACAGATCA
>JAOZLN010000117.1 GCA_029934845.1 Candidatus Sabulitectum sp. | reverse complement strand
AATGAAAGTACAGCAAGAATTGCTATTGCCTTCTTCATGACTCTCCTTTCTTCTTAGTTTGAGTAGCACGAACCCCTTTAACTTCTGTATCACGCGCAAAACATTCTGCTTATTTCAAACCATGTCAAGCCCCTGGACTGTGACCAGTTCACTGTCCAAGCAGCTTCTTCATGATGTCTCGCAATCTGGCTGCTTCCTCAAATTCAAGGTCATCAGCTGCTTTTATCATTTTTAATTCTACTTCTGAGATTCTTTCTACAGTGTAAACCTCAGCCTTTGCTGACGCCCTCGAGGACTTCTTTTTGCCCATTATGTCTGCAATGCCGGTAGATCTGATTATCTCTTCACGACTTTTTACTATTGTGGCCGGAGTAACACCGTTCACTCTGTTGTATTCCATCTGGATCTTGCGACGTCTGGCAGTTTCATCAAGGGCAAATCTCATTGAATCGGTTATTTTGTCAGCGTAAAAGATCACCCGCCCTGCATTGTTTCTTGCAGCTCTTCCGGCAGTTTGGACAAGGCTTGTTCTGGATCGGAGAAAACCCTCTTTGTCTGCATCCATAACTGCAACAAGCGTTACCTCGGGAAGATCCAGACCCTCACGAAGAAGGTTCACCCCAACAAGAACATCAAATTCGGCAAGTCTCAGCTCTCTGAGTATGGATACCCGTTCAAGAGCATCTATCTCGCTGTGAATGTATTTCGTTCTGAAATCCAGCCTTTTAAGATAATCCGTGAGTTCCTCTGCCATCTTCTTGGTCAGGGTGGTAACAAGAACCCTTCCAGATCCTTCCATTGCGGTTCTTACCTGTTCCACAAGATCATCCACCTGGCCTTCAGCAGCCCTTACCTCTATCACCGGATCTATCAGCCCGGTGGGCCTTACTATCTGCTCTACTATCTGCTGAGAGATCTCCAGCTCGTAGGTTGCCGGGGTGGCAGACATGCAGATCTTCCGTGAAGTTATCTGAATAAACTCCTCAAGAAACAAAGGCCTGTTATCCAGTGCAGACGGCAGCCTGAAACCGTAGTTGACCAGTGTTTGTTTCCTTGATCTGTCCCCTTTGAACATTCCTCTTATCTGCGGAAGCGTTCTGTGGCTCTCATCAATAAAAACAAGATAATCATCAGGAAAATAATCCAGCAGACATGCTGGTCTTTCACCCTCTTTTCTGTCGCCGATCAGCCTGCTGTAGTTCTCTATACCGGAACAATATCCGGTTTCTCCCATCATCTCCAGATCAAAATTGGTTCTGGATTCCAGCCTGTGCGCCTCCAGCATTTTCCCTGCAGCCCGAAGCTCAAGAAGCCTTTCATCAAGTTCTCTGCGGATTCTGCCCATGGCCAGGTTAAGCTTTCTTTCTCCGGTAACAAAGTGTCTTGCAGGGAATATCATTGTTTTCTCAATTGTAGCCATCACATGACCGGTGAGATGATCCACCTGTCTTATGCTGTCAATAGTATCTCCAAAGAATTCAATGCGAATACCGGTACTGGCATAAGATGGAACAAGGTCAATAATGTCTCCCCTTACCCGGAAGAATCCCCTGGCCAGCGCAACATCGTTCCTGCGGTACTGCATTTCCACCAGCTTCATAAGAAGCAGGTCTCTGGAAATAGAAACACCTGCAGCAATCTCGAAACCTGTTTCCATGAAATCTTTCGGGGCACCGAGGCCATATAGACAGCTTACGGATGCAACCACGATAACATCATCTCTGCTAAGAAGGCTGGCAGTTGTTCTAAGGCGAAGCCTGTCAAGCTCCTCATTAAGACTGGCATCTTTCTCTATGAACATATCTCTTGCAGGCAGATAAGCTTCAGGCTGATAGTAATCGTAATAACTTACGAAATACTCTACTGCATTGTCAGGGAAAAAACCGGACAGCTCGCCGAACAACTGGGCAGCAAGGGTTTTGTTGTGACATATGACAAGAGTGGGCAGATTCGTTTTTTCAATAACATTCGCCATGGTAAAGGTTTTGCCCGACCCGGTAACCCCCAGAAGGGTCTGCCACTCCATTTTGTTCTTAAGTCCGTTTAAAAGCCCCTCTATGGCCTGGGGTTGATCCCCTGCAGGGCCATAAGGGGCTTTCAGAAGAAAACCAGCCAGAGCTAAACCTTCAAACTTTCAAGCGGCAGCTCAAAGCCGGCAACTGGTACTGTAATTCCCCATGCCTCCAGTACGCCGGGGTGAAACTCTCCCAGAATACCAACTTCATTGCCATTGATAATTACCGCAGCACTTCTTCCGGGAACAAATCTGCTGTCATCCCTGGCTTTAAGGGCAAGATCGAGCCCTCTAAGGTGGCATATCATTCCCAGCAGGGAATGGGCTGATCCGAAATCACCATCACCTGTACTCACCGCCAGATTTATCTTCGTCCGGCAGAAAGATCCATCGGTTCTGCCCAGCACCTCACCCACAGTAAACAAACGGTGAGGGAAAGCAGCATGACCACTGGAAGATTCCACCTCGAGAAGAGCAGGAAGCAGAGTGTTTGACACTGCTCCGTACTCGGCTGTCATTGGGTTGCTTATTCTGATCGGAGGTTCAGGAGTTCTGGTTCTGGTTGATATCTTATCAACACTGGTAAGTACAGGTCTCATGATCTCTTCACAACCGGCACCAACCAGCAGAGATTTTACAGAACGGGCCAGAAGTTCCACAGGTGCTGCAGAGCCAACTGTGTACTCTGCAGGAAGCAGAGGCTCTATGTTGTGAAGCCCTATGGCAATCACAATATCTTCCATAAGGTCTCTTGGGTGTATTCCATCCCGCCTGTACGGGGGCATAACAGCAGTAACAGAATCTTCTCCCACCTCTATCTCACAATAGTCCATCCTGGAAAGAAGGGTGTTGATATCCAGTTCTTCCGCCGGGGACCCGATCATCTCCGTGATCTCTTTGAATGAAGCTGTAAGAGTATCACGATAAATAACAGGAGTTACAGAAACATTACCATTTGGATACCTGACCTCAACAGGGCCGATAACGGCACCTCTGTCTTCAAGATTACATGCCAGGATAGTGGCTGTAAGGTTTACCGTATGCCAGTCTGTTCCTGTAACTTCACAGAACAGTCGACTATCTCCTGAGACTACCCGCCCAGTGGTATGGCTGTTGAGAACAGGCGGGAAAGACAGTATGGAACCTGCGCTGTCTTTCAATACTGGATAGCTTTGAAGACCACTCAAAAGCCCGGAGTATTTCATCCCTGCTTCAGTGCTGGAGAGAACCTCTGCCAGGGTCATCTCCTGTTCTTCACCAAGGGGCTGAAAAACCGTTTCCGGAGAAGATGTTTCGTAGCTTACAGGAAAGCTGATCCCATCAAGAGGATAAAATCCTATTGCTGCAGTCTTTCTTTCCTTACCGAAACTGGAAGCGATCTTTTCCTGGGCGACGATAAGTGACTCAAGCCCCAGGTCGTCCACCTTCCATCCAATTGCAGTGAATGCGGCAACAAAGGGTCTTATTTCATTCAAATCGCTGTGTACATCAATATGCAGCTGTGGCTCAGCCATTGAATCAAGATGAGACTCTGCTCCATTCTTCAGGCATCTCAGCCCTCTTGCAACCCCTTCAGCTGTCCACAGATCCGGCCTGTTGGTATCGTTCAGCTCGATCTTGACCGTTTCCTCAGACAAACCGTCAAGTTCTGCCTTAAGAGATTCAAGCTTTTTTTCAAGATCATCAGTGTTCTTCATTTGTGCCAGTGGCAGAAAGTCTCCCAGAGGTATTTCAATCTTAGGCATTGTCAGCACCTCCCAACAACTTTTCCGGTGTGGATCTCATCTCTCTCAACTTTGCAAGATCGGGATTCAAAAGATCCCTTATGTCAGAAAGACCAAGAGCAAGCAAAGCCATTCTGTCCAGCCCCAGCCCCCAGGCGATAACAGGCACATCAATACCCATAGGCCCGCATACTTCACGGCGGAAAAGACCTGCTCCACCCATCTCGAACCACCCCAGTGTAGGGTGTTTAACATGCAGTTCCACCGACGGCTCTGTAAACGGGAAATAAGCAGGAACAAACTTGTACTCGGTAGCTCCTGCAACTTCCATTGCGAAGAGTTTCAGTAATCCCAGAAGATGTCTCATGTTGATGTCTTCCCCAAGAACAATTCCCTCTATCTGAAAGAAATCAGGAAGATGGGTTGCATCAACCTGGTCATACCGGAAACACTTGGCAATTCCAAAGTACTTCCCTGGTATATCAGGGTTTGAGCCAAGCGTTCGTGCAGAAAGAGCAGTTCCCTGAGATCTCATTATGGCTTTCAAAGAACGATCCCACTCAAAAGTGTATTCCCATCCTCTGCCCCCGGTGTCGCCACCGGTCTCATGTGCAGCCTTCACTTTTTCACCAAGAACTCGAGAAGGGTGTTCAACTTCAACTCCGTCCTCCAGGTAATAAGCGTCATGAATATCTCTTGCAGGATGAAATTGCGGCATGAACAATGCGTCGTTGTTCCAGAATTCGCTTTCTACCAGTGAACCTTTCATTTCCTGAAAACCCATTGCCTGCAGCTTGTCCCTTACGGAATCAAGGAACATGGCATAGGGATGCAATCTTCCTACATGTATCCTCGATGGGGGAATATCCACCTGATATCGTCTGAAAGATCCGTTCTTCCATTCGCCTGAGGCAAGTATCTCTCTGGTAAGAATTCCAATGGTGTTCCTGCCACGGGCATTCTCAAGAGCTTCCCGGCCTGTGGAAGTGATATCAATTACATTACTCGTGGTCTCGTTGATAACGAACTCTGCTCTTGATTTTCCTCTTTTAGGGGCTCTATTGGATACTTCCGCAGCAACCTTATTGTTTAAGTCACTAATGTTCAGAGTCTTCCCACTGCTGATCACAGAGTAAACACTCTCTCTGATAAGGGTGAACACTCCGCCGGAAGGGTCATTCAAAACAAGACCGTCTGAGCCTTTCTTCAATATTCCACCTTTTAGAAGAGCGCCCATGGCACTTCCCCACTGAGCCCTGTCAAACATTTCATTCTTCTGTATTTCCGGCAGAGAAGTTGTTCCGTTCTTCACTGCTTCGATCAGCGCAAGTTCCGGTGTAGTTCCTTTAGCAGCATAAGAAAGACCCAGAGGGCCCAGCTGTACGGTAACGGTTTTTTCACTGGATACCACAGTAGCCATATCTCTGGAAAGAAGCCACTGAAAAGCTCTTCTGTATGAACCTTCGTCCATTCCCGCACCGGCCATGACATCCTTATCACCACCGGGGCCGTGTTCAGACAGCCAGTTCAGCAGTGTTTTCTCCAGGGGGTGCAGATCTTTTGATACTGTATCTGACAATTTATACCCTCTTCTATTCCCAGACTATTTCATCTGAATTGAGGAAAAGTCCCTGTTCCGGTCTTGGAATTCTGTAGTCTCCCTTGAGAACAGTACCACATTCCGGACACTCGGCCATACCCTCGTTTACAACAGCATCACATACAGGACAGATCCTTGCCATGATCCCATCCACATATTCAACAAGTTCACCGGCGGTGATAACTCCATTACCATTTGCGTCAGCAGCTCCTCTGGAGCCTTCCAGAAGAATTGGTGTAAGAACTCTTTCGCTGACAGATCTGTCTTCTCTTGCCGCAGTAAGGATCAGTATGTCATCGCTGGCAGAAAAGTCATTCACAAACCCTCCGGAGTTGCAGGCATCGGCAAAAAGATACACTGTGCCTGGAAAGCCTGCCAGTAATTCTCTCATTTCATCATCTGAAATGTCTTCATCATAAAAGCAGAGTAACTCATTCACTCCATCTGCTTCCTCGTCTCCCCCGGATCCGGGAGGCTCCTGTGAACCGTGACCACTGTAGAACACCACAAGCCTATCCTCTGAATCGGCACGACTGGAAATGTCATTAACCGCATTCTTAAAGGCATCAGCCCTGGCCTCGGCATCTACAAGAAGCACAATGCGATCGGAGTGAACACCCTGATCATCTCTCAGGAATCGATAAAAATCAATGGCATCCATGCTGGCTCTGGACAGTATGTCGGCACGGGATTCATAACCACTGATGCCGGCAACCACCGCCCAGGTCTCTTCAGAAGCAGGGTTGCCCGGCTGAAGTCTTTCAGACGGAATTCTTTCGGCTTCGATTGTAAAAGTTCCCTGTCCTCCTCTGGTATATGCATAAACAGTAACTCCATAAACCGCGTCTTCCTCACAGTACAGTGCTACCGATTCATCAGCGGCATTGTCTGTATTGCTCACTCCACCCTCTGCCTGAAGAACATATCCCGGGCCGCTTACCAGCATATCCAGATCAAATTCCCTCTGATCTCCCCGAAGTTCAATAACAAGAGTACTTCCAGCCTCACCGTGAACTGTATAGAACTTCTGGGCGGAAGTGGTTTCATCTATTCTACCGTGAACCAGGCCGGCGATCTGATCTGTTTCTGACTGTTCCACAGAGACTTCACACGATCCTTCGCCGGTAGAGCTCATGAACACCGGGGCAATCCACAAAGTGTCACCCCTCTGGGCCCAGAAACAGAATCTCTCATCCCCTCTATCGGTCATCATGAATGCAGAAGGCTCTCCATAGTTGCTGAAAAGTCTCACATCCCCGTCTCTCAGTTTGTCAAAAACCCCTGAAATGGTGAAAAAGCCCGATGACGGTGCAATGAATCTGCACAAAGCCGACTGTCCGAATCCTGTTTCCACATTGGCAGGGCGGAACTGGCGTACATCCGCATCAACTTGAATCAAATTGAGCGTGTAGGGAAATTCCTCCTGATCTTCTCCCACATCGTAAGGAATGATCTCTACCACCGCAGGCAGATCACCTGCTGGAATAAGAAGCCCCTCCGAGAAAAGATAGGTACTGGATGAATAAAGCATCTCACCTTCAGCATTACGAACCACCAGATCAAGATCCCCTTCGTTCTCATATGTCATCTCAAGAAGAGCTTCGCTATGCAATTCAGGCAGCCTGTAGCGCTGCACATTACCCCTTGCCGCGTCGGCAGTAATGGATCCGGTTAGAACATCCATTTCACCTGACCGCATGATCTCAAGAGAATAGTCTCCACTGCCGCCTTTGTTGTATCTTGAAACTACAACCTGAATACTTTCGCCTTCAAGAAGCCCAATTGAAAGTTTTTCTGTTGAATTGGCACTGTAGCTTCCTGCCCACAAACTATTCCCGGCTCCGTATAACTCAAGATCAAGATCAGCAATTTCGTCAGTTCCCCTGATCAGGATATTCCATTTACCCTCTTCCTCTGCTGTAAATGTCCATATCTCTGCCATTTCAGAGGAAGAAAGAGAAGACGAGATACCCTGACTGGTAACAGGTTCAGGATCGCGATACTCTACAGTGAACTCTACAGGTTCGTCGCTGACGGCTTTGATCCAGAACCAGTAGTCGCTGTAGGCGGACAGTGCAAGAGGCTCTCCGGATGTTGAGAAAGAAAGCGGCTCCCCGGAGTTATCGTAGGCAGTCATGGGAACTGCCGGCGAAGATGTCACCTCAATAACTGCATAATCACTTTCAAGAATACGGATCCACTGATAACCATGGGCTTCTGCGCTAAGCACCGTTTCACCGGCATCAACACCGGGAACTCTCACAGCATCAG
>JAOZLN010000116.1 GCA_029934845.1 Candidatus Sabulitectum sp. | reverse complement strand
CATGGGTTGTGAGAGCCCGTTTGTACATTAAGAATATGAGGTTATTATGAATTCGAGATCACTGACCATTGGAAGAGCACCTGATAACGACCTAGTGATACCAGATGGACATATATCATCCCACCATGCAAGATTGCTGCGGGATGGTGAATCTCTGGTTATTGAGGATCTTAACTCTTCGAACCATGTATATGTTGACGGATATCAGGTTACTCGGAAGCAGATCAATGTTGGTGATTCAATTCAGATATCCTACTACTACACCTTAGACTGGAATCACCCTCTGTTGCAACAGTGGCTTTCTCTGGGCAGTGGTTCGGGTAATCTGCCAGTTCATGTTTCATTTTCTTCCGGTGGGTATTCAGTGCCCGCTCCGGCAGCACAGTGGAAAGGGCCTGGTGACAGTTATTGTTCCAGTTGCGGAGCTGTTGTGGGGAAAGGGCTTCGATTCTGCAACAGTTGTGGAGCTTCGGTTGGTAATTCATCAGAATTCGCCGTTAATAGACAACAGAATCATCGACCTGTAAAGGTTGAAGAAGCTTATGAATCACAAGTACGCACAAAGGGAGAGATACCGGATAGATGTCCTAATTGCGGCTCAACAAATATAAGAAAGCTGTCGGTGCACAATGAAAGTAAAAAAAGCGGTGGATCCGGCTGCAGCAGTTGTCTTCTGCTGATAATTATTGCAATTCTTGCTCCTGGTTTATTGATTGTTTTGGGAGTCGGAGGTGCTCTGGGGCTTGCAGGTGTATCTTATTTTGTAAAGGAAAACCTGGAGATTGTTATTCCAGTTGTAAGTGTTATTCTGATAGTTTCAATCATTGTCACTATTAGCCAATCTAAAACATATATTTGTGGAAAGTGCGGCAAGAAATTTAAGTAAATTTTCCTCGATTTGATTGCTTTGAAAAAGAATGTTTTGGTGGAGAAATGACAGGTATTTAATGTCCATTGAGTTGACCTGGAATTTGTTGACTAAGTTGTCTCTATTGCGAATGGAATTTTGAAACATCACAAATTGAATTCTGGAAGCCGTGTGTTCATCAGCCACTCTTCCCGTGACGGGGAACTGGCATTTAAGATCGTTTCCAACTTGTCTGTTCTTGGTGTTTCCTGCTGGATAGCCCCACGGGATATTCCTCCAGGTGAAGACTGGGCTGAATCTGTGCTGCAGGCAATTGATGATGCTGGATGTCTGATTCTTGTTGCAACAGTTTCGTCATTCTCGTCAGGTCAGGTCAGGCGGGAGATTGAGCGTGCTTCTGGTAAGGGTATACCGATTCTGCCTGTGGTGTTTGATGACGCAGTGATTCCCGACTGGTTAAGGTATCATGTAAGAGAAGAAAGTTATTCATTCTTTAACAGGAGTGACACGGCCCATGCGGCGCTCCAGATCATGTTGAAGCTTCATGCAGCCTCTGTCTGTTGCTCTGGTGCGTTACAACCTGGTGAAATATTTGAGAGAATAGACTTTCAGGAGCTTAAGCAGGAAGTTAGAGGAAGGAATTTACCTTTGCTGTTTTCAGGTGAACGGCGCCCTGTGTATGTGCTGTGGTTGCGTTTGGGTGATGAAGTTCCCATGGGTCTACAAACATTGACCCTTTCATCAGTAGAGCGTCTTTTAAAAAAGACAGGTGCTGTACGAGCTCCCATGGCTCTTTCCGGAGTTTTGTATGTTTTTGATGCTCTTGCGGTGGGGAATGTTTTGGAAACCGTTATTGGATGCGGAATTGCTCTTGAGGGCCTTCTTGCGGGTATTTCTTATAACTCAACTGCGAATGAGATGAAAATAGATGCTGGAATAGGTCTTTCGGTTGGTGTTGCAGTTTCATCTTCTGTATCTGACCTTATTGATGAGATAACGGATGCTGTTAATCAGGCTCGCGATCTAGCGGAAATCTCTGAGGGTAAGCTTCTTGTGTCGGCAGGTGTTAAGAGAAGGTTCAGTTATGCATGCAATTTCATTGAGCTTTCTTCAAATGTTTTTTGCGTTCAGAAGAATGATGAGTTGTTCGGGGATGATAGTTCTCATCATTCGATTCCAATGGTTGGCAGGAAGAACGAATTGTCATGGCTTATCACCACCGGGGAAGAGCTGAACACTGCTGTCTTTGAACCCGGATTGGGATGTGGTCCCTTAAGAGTGATTGGGATCAGCGGGGGTCGTGGATCAGGGAAAACTCGACTCGTCAGGAAATTTGCAGAAGAGCTTAAACCTGAATCAGATATCACTGTATTTATCGGGCAGGCAAATGACAGCTCCTGGAAACACGATAAACTCTGGGGTTCACTGCTAAGAAATATTCAGATTGTTGCTAAGAAAGAAAATGGTTTTAACGGAATCAATTCCGGTGGCCCTGCAGACATTTCCGAGAAGCTCAGCTTTCTGCTGAATCAGGATGAGAATGGTTACTCAACCGAACCTGCTGTTGGCGAGCTTGGTGGCTGGCGTGGTTCCCTGCTTGAACTTCTGGATTCGATGGCTATTACCAATCCGCTGGTTGTAGTTCTGGAGGATGTGGACAGGGCAGACAGCTCAAGTATTGAAACTCTTCGAGTTCTAGCCAGTGCTCACTACATTAATGCAAGAATCCTGTTCGTACTTACATACACTGACCTGACAGGGGATATGGTTAACCGTGTTTCACTTTCCACAGCAGATAATGTGAGCTTTCATGAGATGGAACTGAATCCTTTGAATGCTGATGATTCAGAGAAGCTGATAACATTGCTTCTGCAGCGTGCAGGCAGCAGATCGGTTAAACCCGGGGTAATGCAGTTGCTTCTTCGGCTTGGCTCAGGGGCTCCACTGTTTCTTAAGCAGCTGGTGGATCATGTTGTTGAACAAAAGCTTCTGAACTCTCATAACCGTGAGTTTTCTAAGATCGACGAATATGAGTTTCTTGCACCGGCAATGAAGGCTGCGGCATTTACAGCTTTCTCACACATTGATCGATTTCAGCGTGACTTGTTAAGAATTGCATCGATCCTGGGTGAAGATTTCTGCGTCAGTGATATTCGAGCTTTTAGTGAGGGGCAGTTCAGCCAGGATGATCTGCCTGATCGCATGGGGGATCTGGTGGCTGAAGGTTTTCTGTTGGTTAATGGAGATTCTTTTGCAGCGAAGTACAGGTTTACGCATGAATACATGAAGCTTGTAGCTCGTTACACAATTCCGCAAAAGGGCATGACATCGTTGCATATTGAAGAGGGTTTTAAGTAGACTGCCTGAATTTTTCAGTTCCCCGGAACCAGAACAGATTTCCATAGCCGCATTCGTCAGCAATAGATGCAGCGTTCTTCAGAAGCTGGCTGCTTTGTACGGTGTTTCCCATTGCCAGCAGAACTCTGCCTTCAGCCGCTGCAGCAGCAATATCCAGAAGGTTTCTTTTCATTATCTTTGCAACTTCATTTGCTTGCTCTGCATACTCAACAGCTTTGTTGTGGTTGCCTGCAGCAAGCATCACATCAGTCATTATTATGCTTGCTTCCAGTAATTGGGTGTCTCTTCTGTCTTCATCAACGGTTACCAGGACGAGAGAGCAGAATTCTTCAGCTGCTGAGTGATTGCCTGCAAGAACAGCGGTCATGGCCAGGCCTATAAGTGTAGAGCGTCTGAGAGCTTTGTACTCTTCCTTTTCGGAGATTGCAAGCGAAGACTGCAATGTTTTACTGGCCTGTTTGTATTGCTCATTCTCCAGCAGAGTTCTTCCTCTGCCATTCAGGATTCTGGCTTTCCAGTAGGAATCACCGCTGTGCTCATTGAGTGAATCAGCCTTCTCCAGCTCTTCAAGGGCAGAACCAAACAGCCCCCTCTTACGCAGACAATCTGCAAGGTTGCATCTTGCTTTTTTCTCGCTTCTGCTGTTGTCGGCCTGCATGTGCAGCTCAATTGCACTTTTGTATTCGTTCGTGGCGTATTCAAGTTCGCCACGGGATGAAAACAGGTTGGCCCGATTGCCAAGTGTAATTGCCAGCGAACGAGAATCTCCCGCTTTGCGGAAAAGAACAACAGATCGGTCCATTGCAGTCAGGGCTTCTTCAGTGCGTCCCATCTGCACATAGATATTTGCCTGGTTTGTGAGTACACCCGCTTCTCCGTAGTGGAACTCAACACTTCTGAAAAGCTTATTTGCTCTGTTGAGATACTCAATTGCTTTTTGATTTTTGCCCATTTCTGTATAAAGAATTCCCAGGTGCATACAATTTTTGCCAAGCTCTTTTCGGGCGTCAAGACTTTCCAGCATTTCATATGCTCTCAGATACAGTATTTCCGCTTCTTCAAGTCGATCACGCAGGTCACTGATGATGCTGGCAAGAGTTCCCAGGGCACATGCTGCTCTGTAACTGTTGTTATGAGATTCCGCCATATCTGCTGACTTCTGAACAAGCTCTGCCGCTTCGTCATATCTGCCCTGGTCTTTTCTTACAAGACCACGGGAACAGTAGGCAGAAGTCAGGTGATTTATGAGGTTGTACTGGGTGGCCAGCTTCTGCAGCCGGTCCAGTGTTTCTTCCCGCTCCGGAGTTTGTCCTGTGCGACCAAGGGTTTCCTCGGCAGCAGTCAGTGCGCAGGCTAGTGTGTCTGCATTATCTTCTGTAAGACCCAGTTCTGAAACTAGAAATTCAACTTCATCTGCCCACTGCAGAACAGCTGTACTGTGAAAGATCGAATCAACATGGTTAAGGTATTCTGCGGCATGGTCCAGTGCACTCTGGTTGTTGCCTGCGTTCTTCCAGTGTTGTGAGATAACGCCTGAGAATCGGGAATCACTCTGATGTATGCCTTCAAGAAGCACTGCTGCTCTGAGATGGAAATTCTTTCTTGAGTCTGAATCCATTGTATTGTAAACTGCTTCTTTGAAAAGATCATGTCTGAATACCAGAATATCCGAAAAAGAAGTTTGTCTTCTTACTGCAAAGTCATCATTTTGAAGCAGAACAGATTTCCCCAGAGCTGGTTTTGTACTTACTGTGTCCAGTACCAGTTGAACAGGTGCCTCGCCGCCCAGAACAGATAAAGCCTGAATGATCAATCTTCTTCCTTCTGGAAGTCTTTCATAATTCTTCTGGATAAGCAGTTGCAAATCACTAAGTTCATTTGCTGAATAACTGACCTTATGGTTGTTCCGGGCATTTGCGATAAGTCTCAGGTGAAGAGGGTATCCACCTGTGGTATCAGCAATTGCAGAGATACTGTCTTTTCCCAGGGAATCAGTATTAATGAGTTGGGCAAGCAGCTTGATTGATTCCTTTGTTTTCAGTGGCTCAAGCATGATCTCTTTTTTTGTGGCAATATTCTCTAAAAGAGGTATTTCTACCGGACTTCCGTTGGGCCTTTCAGGTCTGTATGACAGTATTATTAGAAGAGGAATGTCTTCAAGTTTCGTAATAATATCTGCCAGCATCTCAATGCTTCCAGAGTCTGCCCAGTGAAGATTGTCAAGAAAAAGGATATTGCGGCCAAGATGAAAAGATGCTATCAGCAGGTCAGTAATGAAGCCCGTCACTGATGCGTAGAGTTCTTTTTTCTTCAATGGATTATCGGATTTTTCCTTTGACAGAAGAGGAAGTAAAAGGGCTGTATCTTCAAGTAGTTCATCGTTGAAGCTTATGCCCAGAGACCTTTCCAGGGAATTCTTCAAGTTGTCCGAGCCTGTTTTCCAACCTGCCAGCTCTGCCACGACTCTGGCCCACAGCATGTAGGCAATGTGGTTTTCATTCGCTTCTGCTGATACACTCAGCCAGTTGTTTTCCTCTGAATCAATATTATTAAGGAATTTGGATACAAGGCTTGTTTTGCCCACGCCAGCTTTGCCTTTCACACTTACAAGCACTGGGAATTTAAACTCTTTATCGTTATGAGAAGTTTCAATTGCTGAGATTGTTTCATTAAGAATGGACAGTTCACTAATTCTGCCTACAAAGTTTGGAGTCTGTTCCACAATGAACTGATGAAAACCATTCAGATTTACTTCCGGATCAATACTTTTTGCAGAGGAATCAGAGTCGAGCAGTAGTTTTCCAGCAATTCTAAGTGCGGCGATTTCCGCGTTCCCATCACTTGCGTCCAGCCATTGATGGCTTGAGATAAGGAAGTGCAGCCATTCAGGCAGCTCCATCTTGTAAAGAAAGACAGGGTAAATCGATGTTCCAGAGCGGACTGCTGCTGTTATTTCTTTTCTGATCTGGTCTGATCTGCACAAACCCGGAGACAGTAGAAGTACTATCGGGGAAGATGAATTACTATGGGAAGTGGTGCAAATCAAAGATCTTGAACTAAATATTCTTTCAAATATCTCTGATTGTCTGGTGACATCTTCAGCACAACAAATGTTAACTGTCAGCAATTGTCACACCAGTTCCATGAATATTCGCGAAGCATCTGGAATGCGGTTATCTGTCTGTGTTGGATTCTTGCCATTATACATACCCCTCCCCAGGGAAATATTTATCCATGGATATTATAGGTATCTTTGCCGATGGTGTCCACACTAATATTACCGTTATGAGTTAGTTTATGCCCGACTGACTTGCTGTTCTCTTAAGGCTGAATCTGAAACTGTGCCAATAATTAGCATGTATTACAGCCTTCCGTGTGGTAGCTGATGCCGATGTTGTATTCCTTTGCTGCGCAGGGAGCGCCATATTCCAGGCATTGCTGTTTACTCGGTAACGCTTTTGTAGTGAATGATCATGATCGATACACAGCATTGTTTGTGTTTGATTACCTTAATATCTTTAATGGGTGTTGGAATGCATGAATTCAGGTACGCTGGAAAGATTCAGTCTGATAATTCTTAGAACAGGAGATTGAATGAATTTCTTATTAATGCTAACGATTCTGCTTGCTCCTGCCTCTGTTTATACCGGCAAGCAAATGATTCCCAATGAAATGTCTACTCCTATATCACCAGAGCCTTCAGCATCGGGTAATGTTTTAGTTGTTTCTGAGCAGGTGGCAGCTGAGGAAGAGTCTGAGGGCGTATCTATTTCTGCAGAGCGGCCTATTTACGGGATAATTACAGATATTGGTGTAGTTGAATTTCAGGCTTACAACAGCACTGACAGTGTTGTAACCTTAGGCATGACTCTAATTGTGGTAACCGACTCTTTGGGTAATGAGACTACAGTAACATTCATGAACGGGTTGTACCTGATGGGAGATTCATTGAAAGGTAGTTTTACTCCAGGAATTGGAGGAACTACATCATATTTCACAGAGACATATGCTCCACAGTACAGACCTGTTACTGACGAAGTGATACCGAATGTTGATGGGCATCTAACATCTTTTCAGTTAACAGAAGATTTAGCCAATGCTCTTTCTTCTTCCCGTCCGGGAGTTAACTGTGTGTGGTGATGTTCATATGAGCTTCGAAGTGAAAGTAACTGGTTGGATAAATAGCCAAGGTTATTTATCACCTGAACTAAGCGATTCCAGGTAATTTCAACAGCCTGAGCACAGGCTCTGTGGACTTGCTGTCAAAATTCTTTTCCTTTGATTAAGTATGCGATCAAATGTTTTCGTATCTGGTTTTCCTACGGGTTTACTCACGGCTTCCTGAAATGTATCTTCCAGGAGCGTGACCGATAATGAAGCATCGGCATAAAGGTTCCACAATCGGCTATAATCCGTACTGTCGCCGG
>JAOZLN010000115.1 GCA_029934845.1 Candidatus Sabulitectum sp. | reverse complement strand
AGAGTTACCCACTACGGAATGAGCGGGGATGCTGAGGAACTGTACACGATGCAGGGCCTTCAACCGGAACAGATAGCTGAAACGATAATAGAAAAGCTCAGCCAATAGAGCAGACACACTATTCGGGGCTGCAAACGCAGCCCCGAATAAATCAGATACCTATACCGATCTCGCCTGTAACTACCATAACATCAGAACCGATCCATCCAGCAGAAAGAAGAAATTCCGCACTGCTGATAATAGGGATGAAATCAACGGGAAATTCACTTCCCAGACCAATTGATAAGAGAGATTCCCAACTGCCGTCAGTATATCTCTGGTAGTATTCTCCCATGTTGTAATCCCTCATTATGTAAGCGGAACCTGCGGCTGCTCTGGCAATGAAAGGAGCCTGAGGGTGTATCAAATAATCAACACCGGCTTCCAGTGTCCAGATCCTGCCTTCTTCATCAAAGACAAACACAGAATCCGGTACTTCAACTGGAACCGAGGGGGCGGAAGACCCGTAACCGCCTCTGATGATAAGGTCAAACTGCGGGGAGATGCTGATATTCGAGCCGATCCTTGCCATAAGCAAGTGATCCGATAGTTGTGGAATTGGATCGGCGACTATCTCCATTCGCGAAAATGATATCTTAAAACTTCCCGGAAACGACAGAGCCAGTGATGCTGCAAAGAAAAGAAGAAAATACTTCAACATGCTACTCTCCTCCTGTCCTGGTGAAAGTATCGGAAGAAACGGTCAGGCCTGCACCTACGGAAAAGTACCAATGGTTGAAATCTTCTGTTCTTAGCCCCACGTTGAACAAACCATAATCTCCTGTTGGAATAACAATACCAAGCGAGCCAAGAAACATACTTTCATTCTCCTCGGCATCTCCATACCCATCAACATCGATTCGGGCCATACTGTACTCTGCAGTTCTCTTCACAACACCGGCTGCTGCTTCCAGAGAAAAGGGACCCATACACCTTTCGGCACCGATCTGATAACCGAGACGACTTTCTGAATAGTTTTCAAACCAGTTGTATTCCTCGTATTCAAAAAATTCCGGAGGCGTGGATGAAGGGTTGAAATTAGATAATTTCCAGAATGGAACTGCAGCAAACACAGCCCAGTTCTCTGAAACATCAATACCGGCTCTGAACTCACAGAAAACTGCCGGTCCATGGGTTTCAGGAACTCCCGGAGCAACTAATCCGCCAAAGGCTTCCACTTTGAATGTGGAAGACAAAACAGTAAGACAAATAAGTACTGCAGCCATAACATTCCTTTCTTTCTATGACCCATGATGTTAATATTCAATAAATACATCATTTATGCAATGACTGACTCTGTATCAATTGTAAAGCCGAATTAGACGAAAAAAAACAAAACCCGGGAAATTATGTATGTTTGAAGTAATCAAGAAGGGAAAGGTGCAAATTGCTGTTGATCTTTGTTTCACTGATCTCAAGCCCTGTCTGGCCGGATACAATACCGGAGTTCCATCTTGAATTTGAACAAAGCCAGTGGGAATATGCATGTGATAATTACTGGGCTGACATATATATACCGGCCCAGCTCACATATGACGGGTTCTCATATGACTGCCAGTTCCGTATCAGGGGAGCTTCCAGCAGAAGCTACCCTAAAAAATCAATCAAAGTAGAACTGGTTGAAGGCATCTACATCTTTGGCCATGATGAACTGAATCTTAATGCAGAGTATCTTGACTGGACAAAACTGCGGGAGTGTCTTTCTTATATGTACTACGATCACATAGGGCAGATCGTGCCTGAAGTACATCTGATCGAAGTTGTTTTTAACGGAGAGACACAAGGCGCATACCTGTCCGTGGAAGATGTTGATTCAGATTTTCTGTTAAGCACAACTCTTCCGGATGAGGCTGTGATATACAAGTGTACCGACCGCTACACCACTCTTGACCAGGTAGATGAACTGGAACCGTACACAAAAAAAACTCACGAATTTCAGCCATGGGACGACTTCCTGCTGCTGCTTTACTGGCTCAGGCTCTGTCCCGAGGAAATTTTCCGTGAACAGCTCCAGGAAAGATTCCACTATTCAGACCTTCTTTCATCTGTTGCTGCAAATGTGCTTCTCGGTAATGGAAGCACCTACTACCACAACTATCTGCTTATTCTGGACGAAACAGGTGAATCGGGCCGCTGGAGATACATGACCTGGGACATGGATAGAACCTGGTGGAAGTACGGCCCTGAATTCTCTTACCACAAGAACTCGAGCAATAACGGGAACAGACGCAATACCCTGATATGGCGCATGTGGTGCGATGCAGCCATTAGAAATGAGCTTTTCGCAGAGATGCAGAGACAATATCCGCTTATTCTGGATTTCTCCAGCAACAATACGATTGATTCTCTTGCCAGCCTGATAGCCCCTCTTGTGGAAGCTGACCCCTTCAGGGATTACACAATGGATCAGTTCTGGAACGAAATAGAGAATCTGGATAACTGGCCTGAAGCAAGATACTTAAATGTGGTGAATCAGATTAACCAGTGGCCGCTTCCATTCAGCATCAGAATATGCGAACAGGAAGATTCATCAGGAGACATCACAGTTTCCTGGCTGAATGCAGGCAGCCAGTGCAGCTGGCGGCTTGCCATTTCACCTGACAGCCTCTTTTCCAATCCTGATGATGTTTTGTACCAGGCATTTCCCTCTGACACATTCCACACAGTTCCAGCAGCTTTCACAGGCTCTAACCTCTGGCTGCAGGTATATGCCACACGGAATGGAGTAGAACAGCGATCGGACAATGGTCCCATACTTTCAGTATACAAAGACCACTATGCGATCTCTGGAAATCTGGTTATCAATGAGATCAACTATATGAGTTCTCCTCAATTTGATCCTGGAGACTGGTTTGAGGTGATCAACACCGATGATCAACCCCTGTGCCTTGAGGGATGGTCTGTAAGAGACAACAACAGAACCAATCTGACCACTCTTGGTGATCTGACCATCCAGCCGGAACAATGTCTTGTATTCTGCTCAGACTCATTTGCTTTCATCAATGTGTTCGAGACTATTCCAGCTCCATCATGGTGGCTGAATTTCAATCTTTCCAACAATGGAGATGATCTGCTCCTGATTGACCCGGTTGGGGATACTGTGGACAGCGTATCCTACCTGGCTGAAGACCCATGGCCATGGCAGGCAGCAGGACACGGGGCAACTCTGGCTCTTGTAGATACTTCTCTCCCGAATCAATACCCGTCATCATGGGAGGCAGGTTCTTTCGGAGGAACCCCATTTTCTGCTGAAAACTGGTGTTCAGATTGTCCTGGTCACGGCGCCGTCAACTTTTCCCTCACAGGTCCTGTACCTCTTAACGGTGACCTGTCCATACTGCTTACAGCAATAGCACCTGTTGCTGTTGAGGTTTGTCTTTACGATATCTGCGGAAGAGTTGTGCTAACCCCGGAGATACTGGAACTTGAAGCTGGAGTGTCTTCATTTACCTTGAAAACCGGTACACTTCCATCAGGTGTATATTTAGTTGCAGTAAGAAACATGGGCTTCCTTCAAACGGAAAAAATTACCGTATTGGGTACTCAATGATCAAATTTGTTCTCTTTCTGCCTCTGCTGTATCTCTCTTTCAATGCCCTGGGTACAACCATAACAGTGCATCCCGGCGATGATATATCAGACAGCCTGCTTACACTATCCCAGGGAGATACTCTTTTCCTCTCACCCGGCGTGTACACCAGCAGTGAGGAACAGTCGATCTTAACTGCCGGTCCCATGCAGTCAGGCGTGATCATCACATCTGAACAGAACAACAGAGCGGTGCTGGACGGGCAGAATCTTGAAAGAAGTATTCTCAGCCTCATTGGCCCGCACGATTCATTTGTTATTGTTGAGAATCTGGTTATCACCGGAGGAAACGCCACAGGAACAAGTGCTTTTAACGGTGGCGGGATCTCAGCAAGTGAATCAAAAGCGATTGTAAGCAACTGCCTTGTTACAGGCAATACAGCTCTGATCGGCGGAGGAATAGGAGCTGAAGGAGGCATTCTTCAAGTACAGTATTCAACCCTGAGCAATAATGAAGCACTGGTTACAGGTGGTGGCATCGATCTTTATTCATGTGATTTCACCGGTTACATGCTAAAATTCATTTCAAATATCAGCTCGGATGATGGCGGAGGGCTGAACGCATATCAGAGCATGCTTGAATTGTCAAATGCACTCTTCCAATACAATTACTCCGGAGACGATGGCGGTGCCATTACTGTTCTACAGGGAACTTCAAACTTCTCATTCCTTACACTTAACTTAAATGAAGCCTTTGACGATGGGGGCGGGATGCGGATTCATACCATTGACTCTGTTTCTGTTGTATCCTCCATAGTAACATCCAATCTGGGAAAAGGTGGAATCAATGTAATAAGTGCAAACATCCCGTACATTTCTCATGTGTGCTGCTGGAATAATACCTTTGCCAATTATCATGGTATGGAAGACCCAACAGGATCAGATGGAAACATAAGCGAAGACCCTTTGTTTGCAGATTCAGATCTGAATCTGTCACAACTCCCTGCAGGACAGCCACAGAACAGCCCAGCTGTAAATGCCGGACACACAGCAATTGGAAACACCTGTGTTTCCGGATTAAGTACAAGAACAGACAGCCTGCCCGACACAGCCGTGGCTGATATGGGATTTCATCATTTTACCACCGAACAAACGGGAATTCATCCTGAGCTGTCAGAGGAAACGGTAACGATGATCATCACACCTTCACCTGCCACCACCATTGCAGGTATCACTCTTTCCCGGAACGTACCCCTCCCGGTAACGATTCATGTATTTGACATTAACGGGCGCAGAATTCACACCACAGATCCTTTGTATATGACTGGTGGAGAATCATGGGTGTGGGAGCCGGACAACTATTTCCCAGGCGGGCTTGTTCTGTTCATGGCCACCTGGCCGGGAGGAAACACATCTGGAAAGGTGGTGATGCTGCCATGACGGCAATACTCGCTGTTATTCTAGGGTTTACCACTGTGGTCTACCCCGGCGAAAGCATTCAGGATGCTCTGGATTCTTCACTTGCAGGAGATACTGTTCTGGTCATGCCCGGCATCCATCACGGTAACGGGGAAAACCTTATTGTTATTGAAGAGAGCCACAATGGAATAGTGCTTCTTGGAAGTAACGCAGAGCCTTCCTCAGTTGTTCTTTCAGGAGACAGCCTTTCCGACAGTATCATATACATTGATTGCAGTACAAGCGGTCAGATAGATACTACAATGGTTATTTCAGGCTTCACCTTTCTGGATGGATATGCCTCTGTGGACGCCTTCGGTGGAGCGATTCATACTAAACACAGCTCCCCTCTGATACAGCACTCAAGATTCATACAATGTGAAGCAGACAACGGCGGTGGTATCTATTCCTGGAAGGGTGCTCCGGTGATTCGGTTCTGTGATTTTCAGAGCAATGAATGCGTATCTGCGGGAGCAGGCATTTATCTCTACTCTTCAGAGGCATTTGTGACCCACTGTCGATTTCAGAACAATCTATGCTGGGACGATGGAGGTTCTATCTTCTGCTATCACTGCTCCCCGGTAGTATTCAACTGCCTTTTCACCGGTAACAGTGCGTATGACGACGGTGGAGGAGTCTACTGCTACGCCCTTTCTCATCCGGATATTTCCTTCTGCACTTTCTACGATAACTTTGCTCAAAACACCGGCAGCGCAGTGTATTTCCGAGTAAGCTCCTCTCCAGAGGTACACCACAACATAGTTACAGGCAACAGAGGACCTGCATTTTACATACAGGACGGCGGAGAACCGGTATTTTCTTTTAATTGTGTATGGGGCAATCCCGATGGGAACTACGGCAATCTTCCGGATCCCACAGGAACAGCTGGTAACTTCTCTGCCGATCCAATTCTTGTGGATGATTTCTTTCTAAGCCAGACAGCAGCAGGACAAAGCTTTGACAGCCCCTGCGTGAATTCCGGAGGCGACTCTCCGGAAGCATATGATCTGGATCTCACATGGACCAGAACTGACAGTGTCACAGATTCATCTGTAGTTGATCTGGGTTATCATCACGGACAGAATAGCGGATGGCAGTCAAGCCCGCAGTGGCCTGAAGACAACCTGCTGTACATCTACCCCAATCCAACCCCTGGCCCCTTAACAGTGGTAATACCCAGAGATAAAAACTATGATCTTCTTGAGATCTATGATCTCTCCGGAAGAAGGATTCTTGCAGAACAGATCAACAACAACAACGGGAAAAGTGTCACAATAGATATCTCGTGGCACAGCACCAGCGGAATCTATTTAGTACGCATTTCCGGAGAAAACAGTTCTCTAACTGGAAGAATCACAGTTCTGAGACAGTAGCTTCTTATCCTGTGAAGATTATCCTCATAGTTTCTGTCTGTCCCTTCCTTTCTTCGTCTATCAATAAATATTCCAGATGTATTGATCACAGTCTCAAGCATTAAAGAAATATCGAACACATCATCCGGAAAAGGGATATATCTGTATTCGAATTTTACTGAATAATCCCAGGGAACTGACATCAGCCAACTGAAGTGCTAGATTTCATTTTCTGAAAAAGAAGGGAAGCAATGAAAGCATCCGGCTTGTCATCACTGTACTATCGCTTTATCGCAGTCTGGGTAAAGCTGGCTGGTACAGGTTCACGCGTTGAACGAATATCCAATATGGTGTCGGCTCTGCGCGGTGCTTTGTCTTCTTCCAGAAACAATCTTTACAATGACCACCTGAAACGCATCTTTCCCAGCAAAGATCGGAAATGGAGAAACAGTGTACTGGCTGGCTACTGGAGAGTACACGAAAGAAATCTGTTCGCTCTCTTCTACTTAAAAAGCAAAGTGTACGCAGATATTGAAGAAAATATCTCATGGACAGGCAGAGAACATCTTGATAACGCAATCGCAAAGGGAAAGGGACTTCTTCTTCTCGTCCCCCACTTCGGAGACGAAAGAAGTCTCCATGTGATCCTGGGCATGGAGGGCTATCCTGTTGATGTGATCACAAGCAGATACAGCGATATGCCTCAGTATGCCCGTGATTGCAGGCTGGGTATCGGCAGAAAGTGGAACAACCTTCATTTCCCTGACGAGAATCCCAGATGGATGTACAGAACCCTTCAAGCAGGAAGAATCATTCATTACGCTTCCACAGCCTACGGTGGCCCCGGCGGAACATGGATAAACAACTTCGGTGTTCCAGTGCTTGTGCCTTCAGCACCATGGAAACTCTGGAAGAGAACCGGCTGTGCAGTTATTCTTGCCTCCTGTTCACAAACTTTTAACATGTGATTCAGCTTGCAGTTCACTCCCATCGACCCGCCTGAAGACCGGATTGCTTTCTCTGAGGTTGTGGGGCAGGCAACCGAAAAACTTGCTTCAGAATATCCATCACAGTACGAGTGGAAGAATCTTCTTATTCGACACAGAGAAACAAATACAATTGTGAGAATTGGCAGAATACCCGCAGATGAACACGAACTGGAACGACTTGCTGAATACGCTGACGCAGATCCCTCCAAAGTTGTGTCCCTGAAGAAAATTCTTGATTCTCCTCGCTGAAACCTTCAACACATGCAGACTGTTCCAAATTTCCATAATC
>JAOZLN010000114.1 GCA_029934845.1 Candidatus Sabulitectum sp. | reverse complement strand
AACCGATCATTCCTTCTGGCAACGCACAGCCATGATCTGGCTTCTGCCGTTCACAGAAGGTTGTTCTTAAGCTCAGGTGTTTTGAATGAGAATGAATGAATATCCTATTCAGCGGGAAGATGAACCGCTATATTCTTTACACCAATTCGGCCTTTTTTATAACAGGAAAAGAGGGAGGGGCGTAATTGCCTGAACAGCATACTGACAGAGCCAGAAAAGTTCTTATTGAAGCAAGGGCAGAAGCGGCCCGTTCCGGCAAAAGAGAAATTGGCAGCGAATTTATACTTTACGCTATTTTGAATATTGACGGTTCCGGGGCTGCGGCGCTGTTAAGAAGTCTTAAAGTAAAGACAGGCGAGATGCGTTCTCAGCTAAGAGCCAACTTACGCCATGGACCTGTTCCCGGATACACGATAGACAGAACAAACCTCACATGGAGTCACCGCTCAAGATCTATACTGGCAGATGCCAAGGTGCAGGCGGTAAAACTGAACGCAGTTTCCATCTCAACTGAACATCTCCTTCTGGCATTGTCCAGGATCGACAGCGGATCATCTGCTCTGCTCTGGCAGTATGGAGTCAGTTATGACAAGCTGTTTGAGGCAATGAAGGCTTCTGTAGAGAAACGATCCTCAGAACAGGAAAAGGCGACTTCCGCTCTTGATTACTTCTGTCGTGATCTTACCCTTATGGGAGCAGAGAATGGGCTTGATCCAGTTATTGGAAGATCATCGGAAATAGATAGAATTGTTCAGGTTCTGTGCAGACGAAAGAAATCCAATCCGGTACTTATAGGAGAGCCCGGAGTGGGTAAAACTGCTATTGTGGAAGGGCTTGCTTTAAGAATTTACTCAGGAAGGGTTCCTCTTCCGCTGTACGGAAAAAGAATAATGGCTCTTGATATGGCATCCATTCTGGCAGGAACAAAGTACCGTGGACAGTTTGAAGAGCGACTTAAGGCTCTTCTCCGAGAGATACAGGAAGACGGGGATGTTATTCTGTTCATTGATGAGATTCACTCTATTGTTGGTGCTGGAGGTGCCGAGGGTGCTATAGATGCGGCAAATCTGCTTAAACCTGCTCTCGCCCGGGGTGAGTTTCAATGCATTGGTGCTACAACACTTGACGAGTACAGAAGACGAATTGAGAAGGATGGTGCTCTAGAGAGAAGATTCCAGCCTGTTCCGGTAGATCCTCCATCTGTGGAACTTACACTGGAGATACTGGAAGGATTAAAAGATCGATATCAGGATCATCATAATGCAGTCTATCCTCCGGAAAGCCTGAAGAAATGTGCTTTTCTGGCCCACAGATATATCAGCGGCAGACACCTGCCCGATAAGGCGATAGATGTTATGGACGAGTCCGGTGCCAGAGCCCATGCCAGAGCATCAAGTCCTCCTGATTCACTGATAGAGCTTCACGACAGGCTTCTGGAGATCAGGCGGGAGGCCGATACTGCTGGAAACAATCGGAACCTTGAGGAAGTCGCCAGACTCACAGAGGAAACTGCCAGACTGGAGAAGGCTTTTGAGGATTCACGCAACCACTGGATAGAAAGTCTTCCCCCTGTGGAGATATCTCAGGATGATGTTGCAACGGTTGTTGCCGAGATGACTGGTATTCCCATAAGCAGAGTTGGAGAAAGTGAGACTGTCAGGCTCTCCGACCTTGAGGAGAGGATGGCTAAGAGCATTATAGGTCAGAAACCTGCCATCAAGCACATTGCAAATGCTATCAGAAGGGGTCGTGTAGGGCTTAGAAGCAACAGGAGACCCACAGGCTGTTTTCTTTTTCTTGGACCGTCAGGCGTGGGAAAAACAGAGACTGCAAGAGTTCTGGCAGAGCAGGTTTTCGGAGATAAGAATGCTCTTATTCGTATTGATATGTCCGAGTACAGAGAGGGCTTTTCCGGATCAAAGCTGGTTGGTGCTCCTCCTGGCTATGTTGGTTACGATGATGGCGGACAGCTTACGGAAAAGGTTCGGAGAAGACCGTATTCTGTTGTGTTGCTGGACGAGATAGAGAAAGCTCACGCTGATGTTTACAACATGCTTCTTCAGGTTATGGACTATGGAACAATGACTGATGGCTACGGACGGAAAATTGACTTTAGTAATACCATCATTATTATGACAGGCAATCTGTCGCAGCAGGGTGTTAGTGGCGGCAGTACAGTTGGATTCCTAAGAGAGAATTCAGAATCTGAAGTTAGTGGGGTATTGAATGCAGCAAAATCACTGTTTCCTCCTGAGTTCATGAACCGTCTTGACAGTGTAATAGTCTATAATTCTTTGAGTATGGATGACATTAAGGTAATCGTGGAAATGCAGCTTACCGAGATTCATGAAAGGCTGCTTGAAATGGATATTGAACTTGTGATCGAAAACGAGGCTCTTGACCTTCTCACCGAAACTGGATTCAGTCGTGAAGCCGGTGCAAGGCATCTGAGAAGAACTATACAGAGGCTTCTTGAAGATCCTCTTACGGATTTACTTGTTTCCGGTGAACTCTCCGGAGGCAGAAAAGTCAGTGCCAGGCGAAACGGTGATATTCTTTCATTCACCCTGGTGAACAACCCGAGTATTAACCGAACCGCCATGGAGGTGAATGTATGAAACTAGTTTTACTGGTGTTTTTCTTACTGGCGGGAACGGTATTTGCCATTCCCGTTTCCAGTGTATATGTAGAAGGCAATACTTATGTATCGGACTCATTGATAATAAGAACGCTTGGCCTTTCGGCTGGTAGTGTTTTTCAGCCATCTATTCTGCCGCAGGGAGTCAGGGATCTGTTCAGCCTTGGGTATTTTACCGATATTGAGGTGCTTGGGGACTCTACTTCCGGTTCCGCAGATTTTACCATCAGGGTAAACGAGAATCCAATACTCTCCGGTATTGTCATAGAAAACTCAGGATGTCTTGATGAAAGCGATCTTGTTGATACTCTTGATCTTTTTCCAGGGCAGACCATCTCTATCAACGACATCGATCGGGCGGTTGATCTGATCCAGTCCATGTTTGCAGATGATAACAGACATCTTGCAGTTGTTGATTATCGCTGGAATGAGTCAGATACCCAGGGGCGGCGAGAGCTTGTATTCATTTGCAACGAGGGGCCTGATGTCAGGGTAGGTGAGATTGCTTTTACAGGGAACTCCATATTCTCCGATGAAGACCTTCGCAGCGAGATGAAGACAAAGCAAGACAGTTTCTGGAGAAGCGGCAAGCTTAAACCTCAACAATTTGAAGAGGATCTTGGCCGGATTGAAGATTATTATCACAACAACGGTTATCCTGATGCTGTTGTAACAGGTACTGACAGGTATCTTCTTGCGGACAATGAGGATCATTTCCATATAGACATTTCTATTTTTGAAGGTCCGTACATGATCTTTGGGGATTTTTCAGTAGGAGGAAATTCAGAGTTGTCTGATTCTCTTCTGCTTTCCTTCAGTGAGATAAAATTTGGTGAAGCATATTCACTTGAAGATATTGACAAAACTCTGGAGACATTTTACTCCGCTTACCAGGATCGTGGCTATTTTTATGCAGGAGTATCACCTCTGATGGAGCCTTCCCTTGAATCAGATTCTGTTGTCAACATTCATTTTGCAGTTCAGGAAGGGGAGAGAGCTCATATTCGTGAAGTTGAGATCGTTGGTAACACTCGTACTTTTGATAATGTAATTCGAAGGCAGTTGACTGTTGTTCCAGGAGACCTTTTTAGAAGATCTGCTTTGATGCGTTCGCTCAGGAATGTTTACTATCTTAATTATTTCAACGATGTAATTCCTGATTTCAGGGCGATCGAGGGATCCCCTGATGTGGATATGATCCTTCGGGTTGACGAGAAAACAACTGGAAAGTTTGGAATCGGTGCCAATTACAGTGCTACGGACGGATTCAGCGGTTACCTTGAAGTGGCTGAAACAAACTTTTTCGGTCGCGGTCAGAACCTGGGCGCAACCTACGAGTTCTCAAATACAGTTCAGAACATCAAACTGAGTTTTACAGAGCCATGGTTACGGGACACCCCTCTTACTCTTGGTGGTGAACTCTATCACACCACCAGTGACTACAGTGAGTACGATAGAAGACGCACAGGGGGGTCTGTTATTGTAGGTCGTCCTCTTCCCTGGGTAGATTTCACATCTGCTTCTATCAGGTACACCCTGGAAAAGGTTGATGTATTCGATATAACAGAGGACTCCAACAATTACTACTACTCTCTTCGCGATACTGACTGGCCAAGATGGGACAGCTCTGTAAGAATTTCTTTTACCAGAGACAGTCAGGACAGAAGGATCTTCCCGGGAGAGGGATCAAAAAATACCGTGAGTCTTGATCTTACAGGAGGCTTCCTTGGTGGAGATATAGGATTCCAGAAATACCTGTTTGATTCCACATGGCATGTTCCAGTTGTATGGAAGTTCTTTCTTACCCTTAGGGGAAGGCTGGGGACAATCTCCGGGTTTGGAGGAGAAAGCCCGCCTGCATACGAATTATTTCAGCTGGGTGGAACAGGATTTTACGGTGTAAGGGGCTACGGCAGCAAAGAGATTAATGCTGTTGACGGCTACGAGACCGTTGGCGGAAGATCTATGCTTATACTTAGCACCGAGTACCGCTTCAGAATTATTGATCAGCTTCAGCTGGCAGTATTTATGGATGCAGGTAACACATGGGAGAGCTGGTCCGACGTGGATCTGTCTTCCGTCAATCGCGGAGCAGGTATGGGAATTCGTGTGGAAATTCCAATGCTTGGTGTTATGGGGCTGGATTACGCATATGGCTTTGACGGACCTGACCCCGGATGGGAACCACATTTCCAGATGGGAGCGTCATTCTGATGGGAGTGAGTATGAAGTTGATTGTTTTTCTGGCTCTTCCGACACTATTGCTGGGGCAGACTGTTGCCGTGTTTGATTCCGATATGGTATTTGAGTCTCTTGGCGAGGTAACTGATGCAAGAGAACTTCTTGAGATAGAGATATCTGAGTGGGAGCTTCATGTGGATTCTCTTCAGGAAGAGATTGACCTTCTGGAGGAAGATCTTTCCCGGACGCTTATGATGAGTCCCGAGAGGCGACAGGAAAAGGAAAGCCTTCTCGAAGAGAAAAAGATACAGATCGAAGCATTTCTTTCCAGTATTTTTGGCCCTGGCGGCACCATGGAAAGGCGTAATGAGGAACTGGTCGGCCCAATTATTGCTGCCATCAACGAAGCAGTGCTGGAGATAGCAAGTGAAGAAGACATACAGATCGTTCTTGATGCTTCTGCAGGTCAGATTGTTTATGCAGAGGCTTCTGTGGATATTACCGACAAGGTAATTGACATGGTTATGAGTGGTAATGACTGATTCGGTGACTCTGAAAGATATCTGCGACCACGTTGGCGGAGAGATACTCTCTGGCAGCCCGGATTCTGTGATCACAGGTGTTTCGTCTATCCAGGATGCTGGACCTGCAGACATATGCTACTACGGAAGCTCCAGGTACGCCAGATACCTGGGTACAACAAGTGCTATGGCTGTTATGGTTTCCAGACCGGTAACAACCAGTGCAGATTGCGTGCTGCTTGTTGATAATGCATATGATGCTTTTCGCAAAGTGCTACATCTGTTCATACCTGATCGTTCCACAGGGTTCAGCCATGTACATTCTTCTTCAGTTGTTCACCCCACCGCTGAAATTGGAAAAGAAGTAGAGATCGGTCCCTGCGTGGTCATAGACAGAGATTGCGTTCTGGGGGATAACTGCAGCATCGGTGCCGGGTCGGTACTGGGTCCGGGTGTTGTTATTGGCAGTGATTGTTTTATTCATTCCAACGTTACACTTCTTGCAGACACCGTTCTGGGAAGCAAAGTTGTTATTCACTCCGGAACAGTTTTAGGGAGTGACGGATTTGGTTTTGTGCCTGATCCCGGGGGTAAGCACAAAAAAATACCGCAGAACGGTAATGTGATCATCGGCAACAGTGTTGAGATCGGGGCTAACTGTACAATAGACAGAGCAGTGACTGGCAGCACCAGAATAGGCGATCATACAAAGCTGGACAATCTCATCCAGGTAGCTCATAATGTATGTATAGGCAGAGGGTGTTTTATTGCCGCTCAGACTGGTATTGCCGGAAGTACAGTGGTTGGTAACGGTGTGGTTTTCGGTGGTCAGGCGGGTATTGGCGGGCATATCGTAATTAATGATGGTGCCATTATTGCAGCAAAGTCCGGGGTAACAAAAGAAGTGGCGGCCGGTACTACAGTTTCGGGTAATCCAGCCAGACCTCACATGGAGACCCTGAGGCTTGGTGCTGCTGTATCGAGGTTGCCGGGTATTATTGAGCTTGTTAAAGTATTGAATTCAGACAAATAAGAGAGACTGAGGACTGATGAATCGTTTTCAAACAACTATTAAAGATCAGGTTTCATACACTGGTCGCGGTTTGCATCTGGGTAAAGAATCAACCATCACCTTTAAACCTGCACCTGCAGACACCGGTTATGTTTTTGTAAGGACTGATGTTGAGAATTCTCCAACCATAAAAGTTCTACCGGGGAATGTAAGGATGGTTGAGGAACAGGCAAGGCGAACCACTCTGGGTGAGAACTATTACGAGGTTCACACTGTTGAGCATGTTCTAAGCGCTCTTTACGGCCTGGAGATTGACAATGCTATTATTGAGATCAGCTCTGATGAACCTCCAGAGCCTGCAGACGGATCGGTCAGGTCTTATGTAGAAGTTTTGATGGAAGCCGGCGTGGAAATTCTTGAGGGCTTCCCCAGCAAAGTATTTATAATTACTGAGCCTGTGAGCCTGGAGTACCACGGTGCAAGTCTTACTGTTGTTCCTTACGATGGTCTTAAGATCAGTTTTACTCTTGACTATGATCATCCTCATATAGGCACCCAGTACATAAGCCTTGATATCACAAAAGACAGTTTTATCAATGAGATAGCTCCTGCGAGAACCTTTTGTCTGTACGAGGATGTGAAACTCCTTCAGGAAAAAGGATTGATTCAGGGCGGTACTCTTGAGAACGCAGTTGTGATCGGGGATAATGGCGTAATGAATGACAGCCCGCTTCGCTTTCCCGATGAACTTGTCAGACACAAGGTTCTTGATCTTATAGGAGATATGGCTCTTCTTGGTATCAGGCTTCAGGGGCATGTGATAGCTGCAAAAAGTGGACATGCTTCAAATGTACAGTTTGTAAAAAAGATAATGAAAGTTTACTCAGGGAAAATTAAATCCACCAAGGCTGATCTTACTGACAGGCAGTGGAACATTGCAGATGTAATGGATCTTTTACCTCACAGGTACCCTTTTCTTCTGGTGGACAGAGTTCTGGAAATAAAGCCGGAGAAGAGCATCGTCGCTATCAAGAATGTTACCATCAATGAACCATTTTTTCAGGGACATTTTCCAGGCAGCCCAATAATGCCCGGTGTTCTGGTTGTAGAGGCTATGGCTCAAGCTGGTGGATTGATGCTTTTTGATTCAGTTAAAGAGCCCGGCAGATGGCTTGTTCTTTTTGGCGGTATTGATCGAGTAAGATTCAGAAAACCTATTCTGCCAGGTGATCAGATCCGTTTCGAACTTGAGCTTATCAGCAAGCGTGGTCGTATGTGGAAGATGAGAGGCGTTGCAAAGGTTG
>JAOZLN010000113.1:2717-7683 GCA_029934845.1 Candidatus Sabulitectum sp. | reverse complement strand
AGATCTGTACCCCTACATTGACCTGCTTCCAAGGCTTGAAGATGAAACAGCATCCGATAATACATCCGAAAAAGCCGCAGAAGAAAAGTCCGATGATCCGTCCATTGAAGACGAAGAAGTATCAGTGGATCCTGTAAAAGAGGATGTGATTATTGACGACCCGGAAGATTACGAGGATGATGAAGAAAGCATCGTGATAACCTCCGCAAGTGAAGAGATCATTTCAACGAACAGATGTCACATCTGTGGAAGAACTCCCACTGACGGAGAAAGACTGGCACCGTGCAGAACATGCGGTGAGCTTACATGCAGAAATTGCTTTGATAGAATTGCCCATGTCTGCAATCACTGCGCAAATGATGGCAAAACAGTTGACAGGGTTAACGAAGGAATGAGCACAGACTCACAGGAAGGCCTTGAGTTCGATGCGGAAGAAGAGCATACTGAAAAAGAAAATGTGCAGAAATCAGCTTCCGTCAGAATAGCCGCCGCCGTTGTTCTTTTTGTTCTGGCTCTTGCCGCTGTCTTTTACTTTCTGGATCCAATGGGGCTTTTTGCAGAAGAAGACTTCGCAAGCACAGCAGCAATTGCCGACTCTGATTCTGCTTCAGCAGAGTTCATTCCCGCAGATTCTATCTCGATCGAATCGGATTTACCTGCAGACTCAATACTCACCGCTGAAATTCGATCAGATTCGATTCCACCCCCCCGGGATTCTATTGATATTGAAGACCCATTCGGCGTGAGGTCTCTTGCTCTTCCTGCAGACTGCACACCGGGTGAGAATTTTGAATCTATCAATTTCCACCAGACATCTCCCACTGATGTGGATGCGGATATTCCGATTCTGGAAAGTGAATTTATGTTCAGCCAGCTGGAATTGATTGCTTCGTCTGTGCCAGTTGTTGTAGACGATGGGGTTCTTCTTGTTTACCACGATACCACCAGTGTACTGGTTCTTGCCCTTCTTCATCCAGAGGAAGCCGGCGTGCGGATCCAGTTGATGCGTGAGATCGCATTATGGCTGATCCCAAGTGAAATTGATCAGCTTGTTCTTATATACAGGGAAAATCGTTACCAGAACGCAATTGTATTCAGTCTGGTACACGAAGCGTTTCCTGATGTAGAAGGCGTTCTCAGCCCAAGTCATTTCCAAACTTTTTTAGGCTACAGAGACGATTCCTGGGAATCGATCAGAGGCCCGGTAACTCAGTGGCTTTCCAATATGGAGTAGCCGTTTCTCAGAAATAAAAACTGGAGTTCTTTACAAATGTCAAGAGATGTGAATAGAAAACTTGTTATCATAGAATCCCCTGCGAAGGCCAAGAGTTTAAAAAACTATCTTGGAAAGGGGTGGGATGTTGTTGCCTCCTACGGCCATGTTAGGGATCTTCCCTTGAATCGAATAGGTGTTAACAGCGAAACGCTGGAACCTGCGTATACGATTCTGCCTCAGAAACGAACTGCAGTGGCAAAGCTCAGAAAAGTAGCCTCCGGCTATAAGGAAATATATCTTGCAGCAGATCCTGACCGCGAGGGTGAGGCCATTTGCTGGCATATCTATAAACTGCTGCAGGGAAAAGACATAACATTCAAGAGAATAAGGTTCAATTCGATAACAAGGGATGCAATAAGAGCCGCGTCTTTAGCAGCTTCAGATATCGATATGGATCTGGTTGACGCTCAGCAGGCAAGGCGGGTAATGGATCGTCTTGTTGGCTACAAAATAAGCCCGTATCTCTGGAGAACTGTTGGTAAGGGGCTAAGTGCAGGCAGAGTTCAGACTGTTGCACTGCGTCTTATAGTCGAGCGGGAGCAGGCAATTAACAGCTTTGTCCCAAAAGAATTCTGGCCGGTAACGGCCGAGTTCAGTCAGGGCGACTCCGCCTTTCAGGCGAAGTTGTTTAAATATCAGGGCAAAAGAGCCGACGGAGACAAGCATTCTCCAGGAAACAAAGAGAAAGCAGACAGTATTTTAGCCACCGTCCGAGAGGCTGACTGGGAGATTGCTTCTGTAGAAGAAAAATTAAAGACAAGAAAACCACTTCCGCCATTCATCACAAGTTCTCTTCAGGTTGCAGCTTCCGGCAGACTTTCTATGCCTCCATCTGTAACAATGCGAATCGCACAGGATCTTTACGAAGGATTTGATATCGACGGCGAAACCACAGGACTTATAACATACATGCGTACTGACTCTGTCAGAATCGAACCGACTGTCATAGAAGATTGTCGTAGCTTTATCAAAGAAAGCTTTGGAGCAGATCAGGTTGCATCAAAACCAAGACGATACAGGGCCAGCGGAGGCGCACAGGATGCTCACGAAGCAATCAGACCAACTGACGTTAAGCGTACTCCAGAATTAATGGCAGGCATTCTCGATTCGCGACACATGAAATTATATGCCATGATCTGGAAGCGATTTGTAGCTACTCAGATGGCCGAGTCAATCATTGCAGAAACTGTTGTGCTGCTTTCAGGTGCAGAAGTTGTTTTCAAAGCAGCAGGACAGAAGATGGTCACTCCGGGATTTTCTGCGGTGGATCCGGGACAGGTCAAAGTTACCAGTGAAATACCATCACTTTCAAAGGGTGCCGTTGATATTCAGGAAGCATCTGCGGAACAGAAATTTACTAAACCTCTTTCCCGATACTCCGAGGCTGCACTTGTTTCCGAAATGAAGAAGAAAGCAATCGGTAGACCGTCAACTTATGTATCGATAATAGCAACCCTGAAAAAACGCACTTATGTTGTGCTTAAAGACAAGAAACTTTTCCCCACCGAAGTTGGAATTGTGACAACCGATCTTCTCGTCAGGCTTTTCCCTCATCTGTTTGACATAGGTTTTACAGCCGAACTTGAAGAGCTGCTTGATCTGGTCGCTTCAGGCAAGAAAAGCTACAGAGAGGCAGTGTCTCAGCTGTACACTCCACTTGCTGCTTCTCTTGAAGAAGCCATGAGACGCCTGCCCGAGATAAAGGCATCCATGATAAAGGAAACCTCTGAGAAATGCCCTCTGTGTGGAAAGATCCTTTTGGAGAAAATGGGTAAATTCGGCAAGTTCCTAGCGTGCAGCGGTTTTCCATCATGCAGGTATACACGACCACTGGGTGAGTCTTCTGAAACATCCAAGTCTGATGTTAAATGTTCAAAATGCGGCAAGAACATGTTGGTAAGACAGGGCAGATACGGCAGATACCTTTCATGCTCCGACCCGAAATGCGGTAATACACAGCCAGTACCTGTTGGTGTAAAGTGTCCAGTGGAAAATTGTACCGGCGAGCTGGTTGAGCGGAAATCCAGAAAAGGAAAACTGTTTTACTCGTGCAGTAGATATCCCGATTGTGAATATGCAATGTGGAGTAAACCAGTTGCAAGAGAATGTCCCAGGTGCGGTTTTCCATTGCTGGAAGAGAGAAAGAAGGGAGTGTTCTGTCCCAGTTGCAAGAAGAAGATAGATTGACCCTTGAATCGTTCAGAGACGAGTTGAATTACGGCAGAGGCCTCTCTTCTTTAACTGTAAAAGCATATGTTTCCCAGCTTACTGCTTTTGTCCGCAGCGGATATTCGCTTACAGCAGACTTTTCTGCTGCTTCCATGCGAGAATTCTTGATGCAGCGTTCCTCTGAAGGGCTTTCTCCGCGAACAATTGCACGAATGGTAAGTTGTTTTCGCACTTTTTCCAGCTGGCTTGTAGAGACAGGTCGCTCTGAAGACGATCCTGCGCAATTGCTGCAGCCCCCAAGGGCACCCAGAATGCTTCCAGGATTTCTTGGGGTTAGCGAAGTTAAAAGTGTTCTAAGCGCTTTTGATGCATCAACTTCCCGGGGGATTCGCAACAGGGCAGTGGTTGAACTGCTTTACGGAGCAGGGCTCCGAGCAGCTGAAGCGGCTTCTCTTCTTCTTTGTAACACAAATACAGCTGCAGGTTCAGTTAAAGTCATGGGCAAAGGAAGAAGAGAACGAATAGTTCCTATTCCGTCCGGAACTTCGGAGTACCTGAATAAGTGGCTTGAAAACCGTATGGAATTTGTAAGGGAAGATGACCCCGGTACACTGTTCATCAGTATCAGAGGTCGAAAGCTTGACCCGAGAGATATCAGGCGTATTGTTTCCATAGGAGTTGAAGGGGCGGCAAGAGCGGCTGGTGCCACTCCGCATACCTTCAGGCACAGTTTTGCTACACATCTTCTTAATGGAGGAGCCGACATAAGAACCGTTCAGGAGCTACTTGGCCATGCGGGGATAGGAACAACACAGATATACACACATCTTACAACCGAAAAATTGAAAGGTGTTTACATGCAGTCACATCCCAGGGGGAAAAAGTGAATATTAAAGGTGCATTCACCAC
Source organism: Candidatus Sabulitectum sp. (assembly GCA_029934845.1). Taxonomy (GTDB): domain Bacteria; phylum Fermentibacterota; class Fermentibacteria; order Fermentibacterales; family JCC-6; genus Sabulitectum. Next base: position 3,329 of record JAOZLN010000113.1, on the reverse strand, counting down.
CGATCGACTTGTAGCAATAGCTGCAGCACTCACCGCTTTCATAGTTTATGTTATTACACTTGCGCCTTCAGTCAGTTTCTGGGATAGCGGCGAATACATTACATGCTCATGGGTGGTTGGAATTCCCCATCCCCCGGGTGTTCCGTTTTTTGTTCTTCTCGGCCGGGTAAGCACCATACTTTTCGGCTTTATTCCTTCAATAGCAGCCAGGGTTAATCTGATGTGTGCTCTTGCTGGAACTGTTACAATTGGTCTTGTCGCCCGGTTGATACAGCGGTGGAGTGTAAGGCTGAAATTTGAACCATGGCTTTACAGACCTGTTTCTGTTGCGGGAGCTCTTATGGCAGCCTTCAGTTATACTGTCTGGAGGAACAACAATGCCACAGAGACATATGCCATGGCCGGTCTTCTTTCTCTGCTTATTCTGTGGGTTTTTGATCTGTGGATTGAAAAACGACTTAAAGGCGAGCCCGCAGGAAGACAGCTTCTTCTTACTGGTTACCTGATGACGCTTGCCATAGGCAACCACCTCAGTGCACTTATTGTAACATTTCCGATCATAGCAATGTACGTTCTTTATGCGTTTAGAAAAAAGGCTTTTGAATGGAAATA
>JAOZLN010000113.1:0-2707 GCA_029934845.1 Candidatus Sabulitectum sp. | reverse complement strand
TGTGTTGTTTGAACAGTTGCCGTAGTACCGTAATGTTCTTCGGCCTGATGATCCTTGCCTTCAGTATCCACCTATACATGCCTCTCCGGGCAATTCAGAATCCGGAGATCAATGAAACGAATCCATCGGTATGGACAGAATTCAAAGAGGCGATTGAAAGAAAGCAATACGGGCAGGTTTCCGTATTAGACAGGAAAGGACCTTTCAAAGAACAGCTGGGACTGTATGCTGAATACCTTTCCTGGCAGATCGGAAGACCGGAAGCATGGACCGAAGCCATGGGTATTCCAGGAGGTGTTGCATGGGCTTTCCTCTGGCTTGGCAATGCTGTGCTGGCACTTGTCGGTCTTGTAGTTATCGGAATGAAACGACGGGATCTTCTTTTGATGATCGGCCTTTCGTTCATCATGGCGAGTCTGGCGTTTGTAGTTTATCTGAATTTCAAAACAGGCCCGGAAGGTACAGCTCTGGGCGAAGTCAGAGAGCGGGACTATTTCTTCGGGGCTTCCTTTATTTTCTTCGCAGTGCTTTCCATGCTGGGACTGGGTTCTCTTTTTTATTCAGCAAAAAGCAGAAAGGCAAAGAACGCTGCGTGGCTTATGCTGATATTCCCTATGATCTCTCTTGGTATGAACTGGCACCACTGTGACAGGTCCGGTGACTATGTTGCCAGAGATTACGGAATCAACCTGCTGAAGACCTGTCCCGAAAATGCCGTGATCATAACCAACGGCGACAACGATACATTCCCACTCTGGTTTGCTCAGGGTGTTCTGGGCGTACGAAGAGATGTCATAATCTCCAACCTCAGTTTGATGAATACGGAATGGTATGTGAAACAGCTCGAGATAAAGGATCCTGATCTTTTAAGTTATTCCGACGATATTATAGAGAGCATGCAGCCAGTGTTCATATGGGGACCGAACTTCTTTCATGTTTCATCCGAAGGTTTGCCTGAGGCCGGCGAGATTGACAGACAGATCCTGGATGCTACTTTCAATGGGGCATGGCCATGGGTAATGAATTATGGGCAGTTGAGTATTCCTGTGCCAGCAATGGGAAGAGGCAGTCAGGGATCTGTACCCATGCAGGATCTTCTTCTTATTGACATGATCGGTAACAAAGATATTCACGGTAGAGATATCATGATTGCGGGAACTGTATCAGGAGACAACAGAAGCTATGTTGAGGATTATCTGCAGATGCAGGGAATTGCTTTCAGGGTTATGGACGAACCGGTTACAAGACTGGTTGATACAGAGCTGGGATGGGCTCTTGCCGAGCAATATTTGGCAACAGGTATTCAAGACCAGAGTGTATTTAAAGATGATCAGGCAGTACAGATCGCAAGAAACTATGTAAGTTCATACAACAGGCTTGCCTATCAGTTCATGGCGGAAGGCAATGCACCTATGGTTCAGATATGCCTTGACAGGGCAGAATCCCTCTTTTCTGCAATGCCGGAAGAATGGTTGTCTATCATGCATAGTTTTGTTTTACTTAAAGCACGGTTCATACACGGCGATCAGGGGGCTGGCGCAGCTATTCTGTATGTACAGGAGGCAACTGCATATATGGACAGTATGGCGGTTGTTTACAACAATCAGAGCATTTCGGATACAGCAGAGCAACTTAGAGTTGTTGCTGGTGAATTCGAGCAGGAAGCGGCTTTGGGCGGTGTTATTGATTTCATGAGTGATGGTTCTCCGGCACAGGAATGGATCAGAATCGAGAAAGATCTCACATTTGGAAATTATATTGCGGCAAGAAGACATCTGGTTGATCTTCAAGAAGAATACGGTACAGAGTTTCAGTTGACCCTTGATCTTATGGAGCAGACCCTGAACAGATATACCATATACAGCCCGGTAAATTCCGGTCTCAGTATGACGGATACTGCCATGTTGCCTGTGTTCAAATATACAAACCAGAATATGGCATCTCTTGAATGGATCGATGTTTCAGCAACAACGGTTGTTCATGAAATGGTAGCTCTTGCCTCCAGGGGAGGCGTGATGTCTTCGGTTTCTCTTGGCAGCATAATGGCTTCGGTTATAGACCTGGACCAGGAAGCAGGTATGCTTACAAACTTGTGTGATTCTTTCCTGTCTGATCCAGAGAAGACAGAAGAGACGGCACTCTGGTTCCTGATCTCAACTGGAACATTCTCACCGGAAGCGCGAGCCATTAATCTTACAGAAAACGGGTTCGCTGGGCTAAGTTATGTTATTCTTGTGGAAGAACTTGGAATGTCAAGCGAGAGGGCGCTGATTCTTAGTAATTCCAGTGAGCTACTGGCTGAAGAGCTGGAGGAATTATGAAACTAAGATCTACAACGGTTATAGGAATTGTTAAAAATGGCAAAGCAGCAATGGCTGCGGACGGACAGGTCACCCTTGGTGACACAATAATGAAGATGAGTGCAAAAAAGTTAAGAAAGCTGTGTGGCGGGACCGTGCTTGTGGGTTTTTCCGGAGCTGGTGCAGATGCTTTTGCCCTGGTTGAAAGACTCGAGGAAAAACTGGAAGCTTTTCGCGGTAATCTTCCCAGAGCTTCCATTGAGCTTGCCAGGGAATGGAGAACCGATAAATATCTTCGTGAACTCAATGCAATGCTCGCAGCAGTGGACAGTCATCACGCACTTATAATAGGGGGCTCCGGTGAGGTGGTTGAATCACCTGACGGCATTGTCTCTGTGGGTTCCGGG
>JAOZLN010000112.1 GCA_029934845.1 Candidatus Sabulitectum sp. | reverse complement strand
TCGCTTTTGAGGGCGGGTAGAAGAGCGTCAGCACTTCCCCCGCCACATTATTTTGTTGCAAAATAATGTGGCGGGAACGTGTGGGAATCGAACCCACCCAGGATGGTTCTAGCACCCGACGTCGGATTTGAAGTCCGAGAGGAACACCAGCTCCCTTCCGCTCCCGCTGATGCTTTAAAGATTGTAAATTCTCAGGAATTGTCAAGGTGCTCGATTTTTAGTATATAATTATTGGTGATTACTGTCATGGGGGGGAATAATGTGCAAGTAAACACAAAGAAGATAGTTGATGCTCTCGCATCGGCGCCTGATAGTGGCGCTCGTGTGCAAGAAATACTGAATAAATTGCCAGAGGGCCATGAGATTGTTGAATTATTCGTTGAATTAGACCGTAATGCGGTTGCATCTCCTGCTCACAGTCTTGCTTTTTTTACGATACTTAATGTTTCTGCCTTTGCTGACAAAATGATACGCATGTCCTATGAGCAATTGCTCATTGAAACCGAGCCTCTCTGCCCTGATCTGGTGAAAGTATGGAGAGCTACCGAATCCCTCAGTGATGAAAACAGAAAGAATTTTATTGCCAGAAGCTCACTTCTTCTTGAGGTCGCTTGTCTGGGGTGGCAGGATGTTCGTGATATTGGTCGAGCTTCAGGCTCGTTATCCGGTTCGTCCATACTTGTTTCGCTATGTGATGATGAGGATGAGGGGGCGCAGGTACTTCGTACTGAATCAGGATCGTGGCCATCGGGTATCTGGAAAAAAATGGAAGAGGTTCTTGAAGAACTGGATTTTACAAGGGAGAAGGATAAAAGCTGGAAGTATCAGATCGATCTTGACAGTAGGTCAAGACTTGTATCAGGTGCAAATATCAAGGCTTATGTCAAAACTGGCGCCAGTACCCTTTCTCCTCTGGCACTGGCCAGGTTATCGCAGAATCTTGTTACGCGGTTCAGTTTACTTCTTCGCACAATAAGTATGTACCCTGCAGACCATCCTTCCATAGCACCTGCGCTGGATTCTTTCATAGAGCTTTTAGATGCATTTGCCGACAGTGAAGCAGGTATGGTCGCTCTGACAATGCTGGGTGGAGAGCTCATGCTTAACAATGTCAGAGTTAAATCAAGAACAAAATCCACGCAGAATTTTCTGGCCCATCTTACCGAGCGAAGAATAAACAGCATCTCTTTTCAGCTGGATCTTGATTCAGAGAATCTATTTAATTTTATTGAGTTGCTGAATCGAAAACCTGCTCAGATAAGGGAGCGTGGTGGGTTGACCGAAATGTGTCGAACCAGAGGTATAGAGAATGTTACAGTAGATGAGTTCCGGTATGCACTTGTGGCAAAGGATGGAAAACTTGTTTCAGAGGTTGTTACCGGATCGGTGGACAGCACGCTTGAAGACCTGATCTTCAGAGAGCTTATTGACAGGCTTCAAAAGGGCGATTCTATAAAGGATATTCCCACACAGCAATTGGGTGAAGCTCTTTCCCGTATTCTTGAGGAAGCAGCTTCAGGTTCCGGGAAGTACAGGTCTATGCTGGCTGATTTTGTTGCCACGCTTGATCCCAGCATTCTGGAGAAGGGAATTCTTGTAAGCCGCGAGCTTCAGAAGACCCTTGCCTGGGGGGCATTGAGGAAGATAATTGATAAGAATCTCGAGGATCTGGACAGCAAGGATCAGGATCGCCTTCTCGATGCCCTGGACAAGCTCAGCCAGTTGGGTTGTATCGGAGCAGAAAGAGGAAAAACTCATACAGTAATGCACGTAACAGACAATGTGCGGGGGCTTCTTCTGGCGGGATCCATACCACCTGATGCCTTGTTCGCTTCAATCATTCTGCTCGGTACGGTGTGTGAAAGGCTGATTGCAACTGGCAGGCTTACCGCAGCTTCAGAGCTGGTTTCCACAATTTCTGACTGCAGAATGCTTCCAGTGGATACGCCTGCTCATGCAAGTGCGCTTCGAAGGGGTCTTTCAGAAGCATTCAGAAGAATTGATACTCCAGAGGCTGCAGATGTGATTCTACAGGCATTCATGGATTCCAATGAGAGCAGGTACCAGACAGCGGAAAAGATTACTGCGCAGGTCATGTTCAGGAATCTTGGCATGCGTCTTGTGGATCTTTTTCTTGAAAGAAAGCGTGATATCAGAGCACGAGTGTATTCAGTCTTAAGAAGATTCGGAACAGGATATCTTCTTATGTTTCATAACCGGATCGATGAACTTGAAGGGGGTGGGCTTTCTGTAAGAGATAGTGAAACAGGAAGATTTGTTGCCCAGGACTGGTACATTATGCGGAATCTGGTGTCTCTTCTGGGCGATCTTGCGTCGACAAGATCATTACCTGTTCTGGAAAGACTTTGTGATGACTCTGATGACAGGGTCAGAAGGCAGGCTCTTGTTTCGTTGATGAAAGTGTCAGAGGAAAAGGCCATATCCTACGCCGCCAATATGATAGGTGACCCTTCATTGGATGTGATTGCAGTATCTGTTGATATTCTGGCAAAGGTGGAAAACTCAGATAGAGGACTTATTCCTGCCATGCTTAGACTAATGCATACACTTCCTGACGCAAGGAAGACATTGATCCGCTTCTTTATCAATGTATCTGATGATAGTGCAGTGCAGAGGCATTTCCGCACAGCTTTTTCTCACTGCAAAGGTATTCCCTTTGATAACGAGGATCTGATGCACGATGGACTGGCAATTCTGATTCGATCTGGAGAAACCGGGGATATAGACGCTTTGAACGGCTATCTTGAGAAAAACTCCGGGGGAAAGCTCAAAAGAGCACATGCCCCGGAGAGTGTAATTGAATCAGTACAGGCAGCAATAGATATGATCAGATCAACTCACTCAGCTACCACCTGATATCTGCTCCAAAAAAGAAATGCCTTGCAGGTGAATATGCATTTGGATTACCTGCGGGGCCTCCGGCGATACGATCCGGCTCGCCGTCTCCATCCTGATCTGCATCGTACCAGGCTACACTGTATATGTGATCAAGATTTGTCCGGTTGAAAAGGTTGAAGACATCCATGTAGACATTGAAGGTTAATCCACGGAGCCAGAATCTTTTTTCAACTCGCAGGTCTGTATTCATTCTCCAGGGGTATCTTTTCTGATTACGGAAGAATGGATGTGTGCCGTGTAAAGAATTATCGTATGGTATTCCACTTCCATAGCTGGAATTGATCCTGAAACCGAATCCTTCAAGCCAGTTCTGACCCAGGAAAGTATCTCCTCTTTCTATCATCATACCAGCAGAAGCATTTGCAGTGTGTCTTTGATCCCAGTCCAGATAGACATCATCCCTGGGAATAGGGTACTGGCTTCCCCAGCCGTATGAATAGTTCTCGGAAGGTGAGGATTCTCTGCCTTTTGCCACACTGTAAGAGTAATTTGCAGCAAAAGAGAAGTATCTGGATGATCTTCTTAGAAGTCCCAGTTCAGCACCCCAGACCGTTCCTGTACCGTCGCTGTTCACATACTGCCAGTACTCTTCTGTGGTTTCCTGAAGATCGGTGGAGATCAGACCTGTTATTGTTTTGTTGTAGGCAACCAGTTCCAGTATTGTAAACGGATCGAACATGTGTTTAAGCCCCAGCTCATACGCAACGGTTTCCTCAGGGTCAAGATTTGGATTGCCTGCAAGAGGTTCACCTGAAGAGGACGAACTTGACTGGCTTTCATAGTACATCATGCTTAAACCGGGAACCTGATAGTAGTGACCGTAGCTGGCTCTGATCATGTCTCTATCTGACACCGGATGAGAGACACCCAGCCTCGGGCTGAACTTGTATTTAGTTTCAGTGTCTTCGGTGTTCGGGTCAATAGCATCTATTCTGGCCCCTATATTCGCAATCAAACCTGCTGTGTACTCAATTCTGTCCTGAACATAAAATCCATGGAACCTGGGAGAGCCATCCCATGAAGAGTACGTAACAGTATAGCCCGGAGGCGAGTATATATCCCATCCACTTGAATCAAAGAATCGCCCTTCATAGCCGACTTTCAGTTGATTGTTGCCATTGATCTGGCTAGTGTAATCTGATCTGACGGTAATCACATCAGTTTCGGATTCGTGTCTTATCCAGTCAATGTGTCCGCTTCTAAAAAAATGATCTCTGTCCTCGAATCTGAACGGAGCCTGGTAACTCAGCCAGTCTTCAATGGAAAATTCGGCGCCGATAATACTACCGGTTGAATCAGTGATGCCGTGAGTTTCCTGGGTATGGTAAAGATTCAGCTTGAATTCAACAAAGCTCTTCTCACTGAACGAGTGTGTAACAGCGAGCCCTGGGGAAAACCTGTTCTGCTCTCTGGTAGGCAGTGCACGGTCATTCTCCCTGGAATAATAAAGGGTATCTCCGTCATTTACATAGTGATCCACGGTTCTGGACCATAACCAGTCACGCCAGCCTTTTTCCCCGTTAGAAAGATAATCGTTAGCAACGATTCTTGTCATAGGGGAGGGCTTCCAGGAAAGCTTGGCAGTTCCACTTATGGTTTCAACAGTACTGTTGTCCCAGTAACCCCTGCTGTCGGCGTGATTAAAACCACTTCGGTTGTATGAACCAGTTATGAAGAAACCACTTTCACCGGGAAGGAAGGTCGGCCCCCCCAGAGCTCCCTCTCCTTTGAAGGCCTCTCCGTGGTAGATCTGATTTTCCCATACAGAGTGCTCCATGGTGTTAATGCTGGCGTCTCCTGTTTCCGAGTAACCGCCACCCCCACCATTGAATGAAGCTACAAATCTTTCAGTAGCATCACGGGTGATGATGTTTACCACACCGGATTGTGCTCCACCATATTCAGCACTGAAACCGCCTGATGTGATTGAGATCTCCGAGACCGCTGAGAGAGGAATATTCATAGTGAAAAGGTTTGTGGCCGGGTCATTCATGATGATGCCGTCCACCATGTAGACAACCTCGCCGGAACGGCCTCCCCGCATATGAAAATCACTTCCTGCAGTTACTCCTCCTGAACTCATTGAAATAATGTCTCTTACTGAAGTAACCGGCATTGCACCTATGTCATCGCTGTCAATAATGTTTATGGATGAGGTTTCATCAAATACAATCAATCCACGCTGGTCTGTGACTGTTATAACAGTGCTTCCGGAGGCTGTATCACCCAGCTCAAAGTCAATTCTTGTGGTTAGATCCGCAGATACCTGGATCCCTTCAATGGTCTGCTCGGCCTTTCCCACCATTCTTGCCTGAAGGTTGTAGCTTCCAGGAGTCAGGTTATGAATAAGATATTCACCGTTGGCATCTGTCATGGTTCCAAAACTGGTTCCCTGAATCAGCACTGTTGCCCCAACTAAAGGTTTGTTCTGCGTATCATATACAACTCCTGCTATTCTTCCTGTGGTGCCGGCAGAGGCAGCGAAGGAAATAACTAGAAGGCATGTAATAACAAAGACTTTCACGGTGGTAACTCCCTTCGGATTGATTGTTCCTATATATTGCAGTTATTATGTGAAAGGGGTAGTCCATGGCTTTTCGAATTTGTTGTGTTACAGCTGTCTTACTCTCTTTATATTTAGCAGGTTGCGTATCAACTAATCCCGCTGGTACAGCTGATTATGTTAACCCTGTATTTGCGGATGAGCAGAAAGGCTTTTTCTACTGTGGCTCTGGTCCATTCGCGGCTGTTTTTGTTCCGAACACTGCTGTTGTATGGATATCTGAACCTGGAAATGGCAGAATCTGGTACAAGGATGTCTCAGAAGCCGTGGTAAATCCGAATGTATGCGATACCCTGAATGTTGACTTTTCTCCGGGACTTATGGCTGCACCACCTGCTGGTAATGTTGTTTATGTGAGTCACTACAATTCTAACGATGTTTACTCTATAGATACAGAAATATTGAAATGGAACAAAGTTTACACCAGTTCTTCTTCAATAAAGACCATGCAGCTTTCGTCGGATGGCAGAACCATGTATCTGGGTTCACTTGGAATTCCATGGCATATTGAAGCTGTTTCTACATTGGACTGGAGCCAGAGTGCAAGTGTTACAACTGAATGGCCCGTCTTAAGAATGAAGCTTTCACCGGACAACAGCCTGCTGGCAGCAGGCAATTCCGGCAGAACTGATATTTATCTGTACAATGCTGCTGATCTTTCGGTTGTTGATACGCTGTTCATGCCTATGCGAACAGGAACAATGGCTTTCTCTTATGATTCAAGAAGTCTTGTTGTTCTGGATGCTGCATCTTTCCGCCCGTACATGATCAAGGTTGATCTTGAAACTGGAAATGAAGTTTTTCGTTCGAGACCATACAACTCTTATCTTGCAAACAGCAGTATTCCGGGAACCAATACCTTGATCCTTCCCAGGAATCAGGATTATAGAGTTTCCATATTGAACACGGACAACATGATATTTGCCCCTTCATTGCTTGTAGATAGCAGGATCGGAGCAGTTTGCTGCTCAGATGACGGCGAATATATTGTTACTGTTTCCAGAACCACTGTTCCTGGTCGTGCCACTGTCTTCGTTAAAGGAGAATGATTTGAGAACATCCCAACTGTCTGTGATCTTTGCTTTATCTCTATTTTTGATTCTTCTTTCTGCAGGATGTGTGGATGCCCTGGAGCCTGCGGGGCCGGCTCAATATGAAAACCCTGATTATCCCTCAGAGTATTTAGGTTATGCATTGATACCGGTTTCATTTACCGGCGGGTTTATGCACCAGGGTCGTGTGTTCATCACAGACAGAACGAGCCAGATGATCATTTCTTTCTCTGCCTCAGACCCGAACCTGGGAATACCGGAGAATCCTGTGGAAATGGATACACTGTTTCTGGGGTTTCCCCCTGGAGAATTCTGTTTTGATAGATATTCGGAAACAATTTACATATCCAACGGTCTTTCCAATGATATATACAGATTGCCTGTGAACTCCACTGAACCGCCGGAGCTGATTCATCAGTGTGAGTCAATAGTCACAAAAATGTTCACTGTGAACAACGGTAATTCTCTGCTGATATGCTTCTTGGGCCCTGAATGGCTTGTAAGAAGTGTTAATACTGTAACAGGCGAGGTCGAAAATGAGTTTGAAACAGGCTGGCCTGTTAGCAGGGCTGCTCTGTCTGTTGATGAAACAAGACTTCTGCTGAATAATTCAGGAAAGGAATATCTTATCGAGGTAGATGCCAACACCTTGCAGAAGTTGGATTCTGTTCCGGTTCCAGAAAGAATCAGCCCTTTCCTTTACAACACCAGCGGCAATATTGTAGTTTTTAATCAGTATACAATACACCCCAGGATCTATCTGATTGATGGAGAGACAAAGTCAATCACCGATGTTATTGAGAGTGTGAATCCATACAAGTACTGCTTTCTTATGCCTGGTACTGATGTGGTTCTTGCACCTAGAAGGTCGGACAATAGAGTATCTGTGCTGAATAGTCATAATATGATTTATGCCCCCTCCCTTTTCTGCTTTTCTTATGCTGAACGGGTATTCTCTTCTTTGGACAACGATTATATCATTGTATTGTGTGACTCACCTGGAAGAGCATACGTGTATGAGAATTCTATCTGATTTCACAAGTTCTTTTGCCCTGGGTGTTCTGTTTGTCCTTTTGGGCTCTTCCTGCGTTGACGGTGTAGAACCTGCTGGAACTGCCCGGTACACTAATCCTGAATATCCCTCACTGCTTAAAGGT
>JAOZLN010000111.1:636-7693 GCA_029934845.1 Candidatus Sabulitectum sp. | reverse complement strand
TAAACTGTTCCTTTTGCAAGTTCTATTCTGCCAATGGACTCACTGAAAGACATGGAATTACGGCCGTCTGAAAGACCCTGTTCCGGGTATATCATTACAAAGGATCCAAGTGAGCCGTCTTTTGCTGTGAACATATCGGTGAGGTATTCAGGAACATCAGAAAGGCCGATGGCTTCGGTTGTTTGTGCTGCCTGTCGGAGTCGTTGTACATCTTCCGTATTGGCAAGAGTGAAGAAAGGAACGTTCAGCAAACGACGGATCTCTGCAAGGTATTCAAGGCGTCTGGCCTGATCAACAGGGCTTGTTGGAAAACGCTCTTGAAGTGCTTCAACGGAAAGAATTGTGGTATCGCTCTCTACTCTTGCCCGGAGGTTTGCCAGAAGAGGTTCAACATCTTCACCTGCGTCCAGCATGATGAATGCAGGATTTCTGTAGTTTGAAGTAGGGTAAACCCTGCTGATCACCAGGTGTCTTTTCTCGTATTCCTCAAAAACAGGTTCAAGCGTATCAAAATCGTATTCGAACGAAACCCGTGAAAAGAACATAGCTGCAACTGCTACTGAAATAAGACCAGCAGTAACCACACTGCCTGCTGCGGGAAAAGGTTTTGAAGTGGCTTTCCTTCCATGAGGCGAGGACGGTTGCAGGGAGAGAAGCGAAGTTCGCTCAAACACCACAAGAAGAGCGGGCAGGATGAAGAGCATTGATACAAGACCAAAGATAATTCCAGTGCAGGCAATGAAGCCAAATTCAGAGAATCCCCTGAAATCTGCAAATATCAGAACAAAGAGAGAAATTGCGGTGGTAAGCCCTGCGATCAGAATAGCCTGCCCCGAGCTTTGGAATGTGGTGACAACTGATTGTTCTACAGATTCTCCTCCTGCGCGTTCTTCCGAGTATCGGGCGTAAAAATGTATGCCGTAATCGATACTGAGCCCGAAGAGGATCAGACCAAGAATAGAAGTCATCAAATTAAGAGAACCGTAAACCACTTGCGCCAGGCCGAATGTCCATAGAAGAGACAGAACCAGAGGAATTCCTATGAGAGCGGCAATAACGGGAATTCTTGTGGCAAGCAGAACCATTGTTCGTATGTCATTCTTTTTACATGCTTTGGCATAGTAGGCTTTTACAAAGAAATACCCTGTGACCAGCAGCAGAATAACAATTACACCCATACCGAAAGATGTGGTCACTTCGTTTGTTATAGCATTAATTTCAACCATCTGACGCTGCATGCGCCCGCCCAGAACAATCTTCATGTCAGCTTGATAAGCTGAAGCATTAAGAGCTGTTGAAACAGAATCAAGCATGGAGAATGCCTGTTCTATGTAGCCCACATCTGTTTGTGCGCGGGCAGGGTAAAATCGCAGCACCATTGTAAGGCTGTCATCGGAGATCGGATATTCGTTCACTGCAATATTCTCAAAAAAGGAACTGGAGTTGATGGTCAGTTCTGCTTCAGCACTGCGAAGCAGGTGCTCCAGGGATGACATTTCAACAAGAAAATCCATCAGGCCGATAAGTTCGGAGTCTGTAGCAAAATAGAGTGCATTATTTTCCATGAAGGAGGTATCTTTGCGGTAGTCTACTCTGGTGAAATAGGGCTCTCCATCAGGCTGAGTCTGTTGAAGGACAACGGGAATAAGGTCTTCAGCAAATCGTCGATTGCTCTGGAAAGAGGAACTGGTGATGGCAACTGCAGCGGCCGCTTCACCGCCAACAACCTGACGAAGCTGCTTCATGGCCTGAACTACCGGATTCTGCTCAGGGAGCAGATTGGATATGTCGGTATCAATTGAAAGGTTGATGCTGCTGAAAAAGCCAAGAACACCCAGCAGCAGACCTGCTGTGATAACATGGACAGGTTTTCTTACAGTATAGATGATCAGAGGCTTCAATGTATCAAAGAAGCGATCAACAGGTGAGCGATGAAGCTTACTCATGATCTCCTGATCCGGTAGTCTTATCTTTACCTGTTTCTAACTGCATACAAGATAGAAGTTCAAAACGCTGATTGTTGCTCCCCTGTAAATAAATATTATTCCGCATTATATGCCTATATATAATTGCTTGTGATTGGAAGAGCAGGAAGTGCACAATCATGGAATTCTGTTTTCTTTCTGGAAAAGAATTGGTAACCGGCACACTGATCAGCGGTCTGTTATGGTGGGGTGGATCGTGTAGTCAAACAAGGAAAAAGAATTTCCCTGCAATTACCACTCAAACCTCATACCGAAACAGGTTTCTCCCTGCAGGGATCTGATCGGCTGAGTGTCATGCAGGTGGTGTCTGAAGAAAATCACGATATCACCTTTATCTGTATGATGCCTGCCGTAGATCTCTCCGAAATGCCTGCTGCTTGTTTCACCATCAAGGTGAAAATAAAGATCCGAGTGTAATATTGTACCGTAGACCATCTCGCTGGCTGAAAGAAGCGGGTAATCAATGTTTCCATGCAGAGACCAGTCAAACAGGTGCCCCTTCTGAAATGTTTCTCCTTTGGGACGATAGAAGCCAAGACTGACCTTGTAATCAGGAACAGGCCCTGCAGGAAGAAAGATGGGATGGTCTTCCATTCTAACATTAATGTGGTTTTCCACCCCGAGCTTCAGGTTGTTCATGTACTGGCCGCTTGTATCGGCCATGTCTATGTTGTGGAAGCATTCGTGATCAGTGAACAGTGAGAAAAGCAGGTTCCTGTAATCCACACCGAAGAACCCCCGAATATTCCAGTGACCTCCGTATACATTGAATGCAATATCCGATTCTTTGCTGCTGGTTCCCATATAGGTATCTACTGAGAGACCTACACCAAAGCTTACCGGTCCGTACTGAATCAGATTGACTGCACTTTCAATCTCGGTAAAGATGAACTGATCTTCATCCGGCTGGAAGAACATTCTAGGTTCAAGGAAGCCACTGTTGCTTCCAGGAAAAGAAAGATTCCAACCGGATGTAAGAGCTATCAGGAGAAGAAGCACCTGTTCTACTTCTCCGATTCCATATGTTTTTTCAGCCCTGCAATAAGATATGATTCAGGCTGTGCGCCTTCAACGGCATATGTTTCATTTATTACAGTTCTTGGAACACCCTGTACCTGATACTTTATGGAGAGATCCTGAAATTCATTGGCTTCAATGCCCTCGGCGACAACTCTGTCAGAGTAAGCAGCCATACGATGGGCAAGAACCACTGACTGTGGACAATGAGGGCAGGATGGTGTAACAAAGACTTTAATATGAATATCTTCCTGAAGGTCATCCAGAAAAGCCATTGTTTCATTTGAAAGGGTCTGTTCGGTTCTGCCTGAATCAATGATCCCGGTGAGCAGACTACTGAATTCGTATCCTGACGGAATGCCTCTGAATATCAATCTGCCAGTGTTTCCAATGCTCAGTGATGGAAGCATTGCACTTTCTTTCTTCGATTCCACCACATCCATAGTAAGTCTGGGTGAAAGCTCGCAGAGTTCCGTGAGTATTGATTCAGTTTCACAATTACTTGGAGCCTTTGTCAGGGTTACTGTGACATCCTCCGTCATAAGGGCAAAATGACCCTTTATGGCTTCTCTGTCTTCGTCTGACAGTAGTGGCATTATTCCACCTCTCTATTCATTTTCAAGCAGATCAAAAACAGCTGCAGCAGCTCTTGCGCCTTCTGACACTGCTGTTACCACCTGCCTGAATCCGTTATTTGTTACATCCCCCGCAGCAAAAACTCTGGGATTGGATGTTCCCACAATGTCCCGGGTCACCACTGCATTTTTCTTATCCAAATCAACCAGTGTGGTAAAAGGTTCTGTTGCGGGTACTGTACCTACATACAAAAAAACACCGTCAGTGTCTATATGTTTCTTGCCTTCCGGGGTATCAAGAATAACACCTGTTACTCCCTGATCACTTCCTACAACCTCAGTCAGATGAGAATTCCAGTAGGTTGTTACCTTTTCATGCTCCACAAGTTTCTTTGCAAGGTATGGCTCCGCACGAAGCTTATCTCTTCGATGTACCAGTCCCAGTTCAGAAACTACATGAGTAAGATGAAGAGCTTCTTTTACGGCACTGTCACCTCCGCCGACCACTATTGCTTTTTTATTTTTGAAGAAAGGGGCGTCACAGGTGGCACAGAAACTTACTCCCCGGCCGTAGTACTTTTCTTCACCTGGTACTCCCAAAGTAGCAGGAGCGGCTCCTGTTGCTATGATAAGGTATTCTGCTGAGTATTCAGCAGAGTCTGTTCTTACCAGTATTTTTCCATCTTTTTCCTGGGTACTTTCGACAGTTTCCATGCTGAAAACTGCCCCTGCCTCCAGCGCCTGCTTTTTCATTGCATTAGTCAGATCTGATCCGACAATTGAACTGAAACCCGGGTAGTTTTCTATTTCTGCCGTGAGAGCCGCCTGTCCACCTGGTTTCCAGCTTTCAAGCACCACATGCTTAATCCCATATCTTGCTGCGTAAATCGCCGCAGAAAGGGCGGCGGGGCCGCCGCCTGCAATAACAAGCTGATAAGAGTCGGTACTCTTTATGGCCCCGCTGTTAATTAATCCTGTATCAACCTTAAAGCTCATTATCCCAGTGTTCCAACTGTAAGGGCTTCAAGGTCTCTTTTGAGTGAGGCTTTGTCTCTGAATCCAACCATTCTATCGATTTCTTTTCCACCGTGGAAAATAATCATTGTAGGAACTCCCCTGATGCCGAACTGATTGGCAGCTGCCGGATCTTTATCGATGTCTACTGTTACAAAGCTTACCTTGGCACTGAGTTCTGTGGTGAGCTTGTCAAGCACCGGGTGAAGCATTTTGCACGGGGCGCACCAGTCGGCGCTGAAATCTACCAGCGTGAGTTTGTCAGTTGTTTTTGTTTCTTCGGCAATTGTATTTCCTGGTATCAATCTCATTGCAGTATCCTTTCGCTTTGGTTAATTTTTAACTACATACCAACACAGTAGCATATTGAATGCCTATTCTATCAGCAATGCTGGAAAGAAGATACATGATGCAAGTATGTTGCGTGCGTCAAATTCTGCTTTGTTTTAAGTAATTGCAAACGCTCTGGGAACCTTGTATTATGTAGAGTTCGCAGAAGTGTGTGGCTTTAAGAAAGGAAGTAGTTATGAGATCTTTTTATCTGCTTGTGCTTGTGGCAAGCCTGGCTCTTGGGTTCGGCGTTCCTGATGTACCGGATGTACCTGATGCAGAAGTTCCTGATTTTGAGATTCCCGGCATGGAACTTCTGGACGAGATACAGGTGAAGCTCGACGATCTTCTTGGTGAAACTGATGCCCTTCGGGACATTATCCCTGACCTTGCAGTACTGGATGAACTTTCTCTTAAGCTTGAAGAGCTTAGAGATACTGATCCTGAACTTGAAGCCCTTCAGGCTGAAGTTGATGCTCTAAGGGATGAGCTTGTTGGTGTCAGGGCAGAGATGCAGGTCATTTCAGACAATCTGGATTCAGAGATCGGTACAATGAAGGCGACTGTGGACGAGTTTACAGCGGGACTGCCCATATAGCTAGTGCTCTGTACGCCTTAATATTTCGATATAATGCGCTGCTATCCTGAGTTCCATACTAACGTTTGGGACGCGCTCGTTTACTGGCTCTGTTGCTTTCCAGCAAGGCACTGGTTTATGCGCATAGCACCGCTATGTAATTGAACCAGTAACGATGCTGGGGCTCTGGAGAGCCAGCAGGATGCGAAAGTTTAGGGTATACAGAGTACTAGATCAAAATGATACAGCCGGGTGCAAGCCCGGCTGTTCTAGTAGGCCCCTGATCCGTTAACTACTGCAGATGGCGTGAGCATAAGAATGGCCATATCCATCCAGATAGACCAGTTGTCTACATAGTACAGATCCAGTTTTACCATTTCATCGAAACCAAGATTGCTTCTGCCGGAGATCTGCCATACTCCAGTGACGCCTGGAATTGTGTGAAGTCTTTTAAAATCTCTTCTGCTGTATTCCTCCACCTCCTCGGGAAGAGGTGGTCTGGGGCCCACCAGGCTCATTTTGCCCAACAGAACATTGAACAACTGCGGAAGTTCATCTACAGACCATCTGCGAAGGAATTTTCCTGTTCTTGTTATCCTGGGGTCATCTCTGATCTTGAACAAGGGTCCCATGGATTCGTTTTGACTGGAGAGCCCTTCCTTCTCTCTGTGAGCCCCCACCCTCATGGAACGGAATTTAAGCATTTTGAATGGTTTGTTGTCTTTTCCCAGCCTTGTCTGTTGGTAGAAAACTGGAAAACCGGAGTCTACTGCAATTGCCAGAGCAGTAAGCAGGAAAACAGGGGAGAGGATCGTTATGAATATTGCAGATAGAATCAGATCTGTGGCCCGTTTCAATACAAGCCCATGACCGGAGAGGGGGGCCGGAACCGATTCGATCAGAGTTGTTCCTCCCATATGTGCTACTCTGGCAGTCAGGCTGACCAGGGCGAATATGTCTGCTGCTATCTTGTATTGTATTCCCATTTTTTCACAGGTAAGAATAACAAAGGAAAGCTTATCCGCAGGGATTGAATGGTTTGCGATAACAATTCCGGAGATGTTCTTTGTTTTTATAATTGTGGTAAAATCTTCTATACTTGTTGCAGGATCAAGATAATCAACAACAGTGTAGTTGATCTGAGCTCTGTTTTCCATGAAATCGCCCAGCTGTTTCGCATGATCGGAAACGCCCAGAACAAGAACCCTCGATGGAGTTCCGGTTCTGCTGCTCAGTTTTCTGAATTGCGAATGCCAGAAGCTTAAAAGAAAAGCTGAAGCGGGAAAAGAGAAGAAAAGAACAAATCTTGAAAAAAGAAGCTGTCTTGTAATAAATGTTGTGGCCAGAGTGAAGAGCACTGCCATAAGGGCACCTCGTATGATGCCGGCAATCTCTTCGATCATTCCCAGACCGAATTCGCGCTGGTATACTCCGAATACTGCCATGAAAGCAACCTGCACAGAGCCAAGTACTATACCTGTTAAAACATAGTGATATACCGATAGTCTGAAATCAGAGCCCATCACATCCGCTAGAAGCGAGTGTCTCAGCCAGAAGCC
>JAOZLN010000111.1:0-626 GCA_029934845.1 Candidatus Sabulitectum sp. | reverse complement strand
ATATGACAGGAACCAGGGCAATGTCAGTTACAGGAAGCAACCACTGCAGATTTCTGTTTTTCATATATGCCTTTCCGGTCCGGCTCCGAACAGTACAGCTGGGTGGCTGGCAAAAAAACGAAGCATGCTCTTCAAATGGTAGTTAAGAGTATTGCCACCTGAAGCACTCTCTCTTTGACACACATGCCTGATCTCTGCACCAGGCTCGAACCATACCTCCATACCCTTCTTCCAGGCACGCCAGCACCACTCTACATCTTCAAAATACAGAAAATACTTTTCTGACATAAGCCCGACATTCTTACGTCCGTTTGGAGTCAGCCACATGGCAGCTCCAACAAGCCAGTGGGTTTTTAAGGGAAGACTGGAAGAATTGAACCTGTTCATGTGTAAAGATGAAATTCTTTTTCCAGACTGGCTCTTTCCTAGAATTGTTCTTCTGGAAGCTATTACAAAAGGGCTGGGCCAGCTTCTTGCAGTGGACTGTCTGACGCCTTCCTCATCTGTCATGGCAGGTCCAATTATCGCTGCTTTCGGATGCATATTCTGGAATTTCATCAGAGCTGTGATTGCACCGGGAAGAATCTCAACATCAGGATTCAGGAAGAAAAGGCTTCCTTTTTCCG
>JAOZLN010000004.1 GCA_029934845.1 Candidatus Sabulitectum sp. | reverse complement strand
AACGATTACAGTGGTGTTCTCATTGCTTGTCCACCCATTAAGAATGGCAGAAGCAGGCTGCCGGTGCGGGTATTTATCGCACGGGTGCTGACCTGGTACTTGTGTATCTCGCGAACAGAGCCGGAGATCAGGCTGTATTCCAGAGTGTGTACTGCGGTACCGGATATTAATATCTCTGCACCGGCCTCAAGGCCGATAAGTGTTGCAGTTGCGCAGTAACGCCATTCCCGCATAATCCTCCAGCCCGGTTGCACTGGCAAGGCTGGAGCTGGAAAGAGCAGATGCCGGCAAAATTACCGTTCTCTACTGTGGTCTGGAATCCAGAACTGGAGATCTGGCATAGGTCTGTGGGCCTTGCAGCGCGGCAATCTGGGCTGTAGTAAGGCAACCTGACAAAAGCAGTAATGTCGGTACAAGAACACTGAGTAATATGATAGAGCTGTCTTTCAATTTTCCCCCTCTGTTAGAGCTATACAAAAGTTTTCCAATTTGTTCCTTTGGCAGAGATCATTTTTGGTGCAAAAAGGCATTTTTTATTATATCTCTACATCTCTGAACACACCCGCAGACAAAAAGATAGGGGAATTATGCTTGAGAAACTGAAAAGAATGATTACTGCAGCAGCAGCTGATTATGTAGACATTCGTTACGAAGTCAAGAAGACAACCACAATTTCAATGGCTGGACACGAATTAAAGAAGGCCGGATCTAATGCCACAGATGGTTTTGTGGTTAGAGCTCTAAAAGATGGCGGATTTTCTTCAGTTACCGTTACAAGAGAAGATGATGTTCCTGAAGCAGTCAAACTTGCAGTTCAGGGAGCGTCAGCAATGGCAGGTGGAGGAAAAACCGTAACACTTGCCGAGGTTGAGGTTTTTGAGGACAATGTGGAACCGGACTTGAAGGGTGATCCTGCTCTGGTGCCTCTTGAAGAAAAGATAGCTCTGCTAAAGAAATACAATGACATCATGCTTGATCAGCCGGAGATCGCTAACACGAACATGGCCTACAGTGAAGTGGACAGAGAAAAGTTTTTCGTGTCCAGTGAAGGGTCTGCCATTCGTGAGCGTGTCTGTACCGTGAGTATTGGTGGAGAAGTTGTAGCCAGGCGTGGCGATCTTACTCAGAATATTCGTGCTGCTGTTGGTGGTGCCAATGGAATGGCAGCTCTTAAAGACAGAGAAGATGTATTTCTTAAAAGAGCACAGATCGCAAGAGAGTTGCTTGATGCTGACCCGGTAAAAGGTGGTACCTATGATGTGGTGATCAACCCCAGCCTTACCGGTGTTTTCATCCACGAGGCCTTCGGTCACTTCAGCGAAGCGGATATCATTGAAGACAATCCACCCCTCAGGGCGAAAATGGAAATGGATAAGCAGATCGGAAGCGATGTTGTTACCATTATAGCCGATACTCTTATTCCCAATCAGGTTGGTTTTTACAAGTATGATGACGAGGGCGTTCCGGTAAAAACCATTCCTCTAATGGTGAACGGTGTTCTAAAGGGAAGGCTTCATTCAAGAAGAACTGCAGCCGAGTTCAATGAACCGGTCACCGGTCATTGTGTAGCCCAGGACCATGGATTTGAGCCAATCGTCAGAATGGGAACCATCTATCTTAAAAAGGGCGAGATGCCTCTCGAGGACTTGATGAAACAGATGGGTGATGGACTCTACCTGTGTGATGGTAAGGGTGGACAGACATCAGGAGAGAACTTTACCTTTGGTGCCCAGTACGGCTACATTGTTAAAGATGGAAAAATTCAGGAGATGGTGCGGGATATCAACATCATGGGCAATCTTTTTACAACAATGAAGAACATTGAAGCTATGGATAACGATATGCAGCTTAGTGAGCGCGGTGGGTGCGGCAAAGGGCAGATGAACATCAAGAGTGGTTACGGAGGCCCCAGTGTTCTGATCCGTTCCATGGTTGTGGGAGGTGTATAATGGAAAAGCTGCTTAAGATCGCTGCTGCAAAGGGACTTAAGGCCGAAGTATACAGCATCAGAGAAAAATCTCTGAGCATGAACAAGGTAAATGGAGCTGTCAGTGAAGTATCTGCTTCCATTCAATCCGGAGTGTCTCTTAGAATACTCAAAGACGGCAAACTGGGTTTTGCCTACACCAAGAACCTTATCGACAGGGAAGAACTTATAGCCAATGCTTTGTCATCCCTTGATGCAGGTGTTGAAGCTCTTTACGATTTCCCCGATGCCGGTTCGATATCAATTTCTGATGACTATGATGACGCAGTAGAGGATATGAGTTTCCCGGAAATCAGAAAGAATGTAGAACAGGTAGAAGAGCTTTATGGCCAGATGAACGAAGGTGTTTTTGAAGCTGCAGCCGGTTGCGGTACTTCTGAGCTCAGAATACTTAACACTTCAGGTTCAGATCTTCGTCAGAAGGAATCAACAGTTTACAGCATGGGACAAATGATCTATCCTGGAACAAGTTCCGGCATTCGAAACATATTTATGGGGGTGTCAGATGCTGAACCCTGTGTTTCTGATGTGAACAGAACGGTAGATTTTTTCCACAGTTCTCTGCCGGAAGTAGAGATCGGTGACAGCAGAATGAAAGTTCTTTTCACCCCGGATTCAATGTATGCACTTACCTGGAGGCTTGGGGTTGCTTCTTCGGCAAAGTATTTCTACGAAAAGGTTTCCCCGCTTTTGAACAAGGTTGATTCACTGGTTGTTTCTCCTCTGATCTCACTGGTGAGTGATCCAACAGAAGGGAAAACCGGCAGAAGATCCTTCGATGATGAGGGAATTAAGACCCACCGTGTTCCCATCTTTGAGAATGGCGTATTCAAAACTGTTTACAACAATCTTGATTACGCTTCAAAAATGAAAACAGCTCCTCTTGGAACAGGTTTCCGGGGTGGAATGTGGGGCGGCGAAAAGGTTGCGATGAGTCCTGCTCCCAGCCTTTCCCACGCTACTTTCTCCCTGGGAAGCAAATCATTTGAAGAGATGCTTGCCATGATGGACCGCGGCGTGATACTGTTTGGAGCTCTTGGAGCACACTCTGGAAACATTCTTAACGGTGATCTTTCCATTGGCTTGAACCCTGGATTGTATGTTGAGAACGGAAAAGTCGTGGGCAGGGTCAAAGATGCAATGATGGCCGGCAATATCTATGAGATGCTTTCAAAAGCCATTGCTGTTGAAAATGCTCCTTATTACACAGACAGCATGTATGAGAATCCATCAATCCTTCTTGACGACATAAGTGTAGTAGGTTCATAGAACAGCGTATACCTCAGTGAGCGTCAGAATGGCACACCATTCTGGCGCTCTTTTATGTTTTTAGACCACAATTGACTGGAAAGTTGAATTGTACTCAAAGTCCTAACGCTCTTGTTGACAACAATATAAATGCCGTTACTTCTGTTCTGGCAAGGTCTATGCATAAGGATAGTGCAAAGACAACCCCTGAAAAGGGAAGAAAGGAGAAAGGTAATGATATACAGAAGAAAGATGATGCCTTACGATATGGCCAGATCCATGGGAAGCCTTGTTGACGGGCTGTGGCCTGATAACACAGAGGAGACAGATTCTCAGTGGGCACCAGCAGTTGATATCTGCGAAAAGGGTGATTCCATCCGGTTCAATGTAGAACTTCCCGGTATCCCGCGAGAAGATATCGATATTGAGGTTTCCAGTGGCGTTCTCACCATTCGCGGTGAAAAGAAGATGGATGAAGAACAGAAGGGTGACACCTGGCACAGAAGAGAGTTCAGGTATGGCTCATTTGTGCGCAGTTTTACTCTGCCGTCCGAGATGAAAGCTGACGAGGCTGATGCATCTTTCAAGGATGGTGTTCTTTCCATCACCATTCCCAAGGAAGAGAAGGCTCTTCATCGAAAGATTCAGATCAAGGACTGATCATTCTGTCTGAAGTAAAGGGGTGTGACGAAAGTCATGCCCCTTTTGCTATATTGGAGCTTGCAGGCTATTTCTCAATTACGGGGAGTCCACATGAATTTTACAGAATTATCGGAAAAGACAAGAAGCTACAGACAGTTTCAGGAGGAAAGAACAATTCCTGCTGAGAAGCTGAGAGAGATGATCAATGTTGCTGGTCTTGCTCCCTGTGCTTCAAATTTGCAGAGGCTTCGATTCAGTATTGTCACCGACAAGAGGGAAAAACTAGTTTTGTTTTCCGGCATCGGTTGGGCTGGCTATCTTGCAGACTGGAGCGGCCCCGAACCTGGGAAAAGACCATCAGCTTACATAGTTGTTCATGCACCGGAGGCGGAAAAATCTTTTACCGGGATAGATGTTGGTATAGTAGCATCTTACATAGTTCTTGCGGCTTCCGGGGCCGGAATAGGCAGCTGTATGCTGCTCAACTTTGACAGGGGTTTAACAGATAGTGTTGCTCCTGCCCCGGGATACAAGCCGGAACTTGTGATTGCACTTGGTTATCCGGGGGAAAGCGTATTACTGGAGAAAGACAATGATGAAATAAGATACTGGCGGGACCAGAATGGAGTACATCATGTGCCGAAGCTCTCGCTGGAAACACTTATACTGAAAGGATAACAATGAACCCCTCAGAAAAATATTCATCTCGCCGCACCAGCCTTATAGACATGATAGAAGGAGACTACTGTGTTGTAATACAGGCATCTTCTTCCAAACCAACCAGTGCTGACGGGATGTATAACTACACACCATCCAGAAATCTTTATTACCTTACAGGGATCGATCAGGAGAATTCCTGCCTTGTAATGTGGAGGCTTAAAGGCCGCGAGCCAAAGGAATGCCTGTACATTTCTCCATATGATGAAGCATATGCAAAATGGTATGGAACGGTTCTCACCAAAGAACAGGCTCAAGAGAACAGTGGTATACAAGATATCCGTTTTTCCGGCGGAGAGGACAAGTTTCTGAATAAACTTGTCTCCCGGGAAAGACTGAACAGATTCTATTTTGACTGGCACAACTGTGGCCTTGAGGGATCTCCAGGGAAGAGACTTTCTTATGTGAACAATTTCAAAACCCACTTCCCCGGACTTGATGTGCAGAGCATATCCGACAAAATATTCAGCTTGAGAATGATCAAGGACGAATCAGAAATTGAGACTATGAAAGCGGCAATCGCTCTTACCAGAAAGGGTTTTGAAGCTGCAGCAAAAAAACTTGCTCCAGGGATGAATGAGAGGGAGTTTGAAGCGGAACTGATATACGAATGGGCAAAAGAAGGAGAGAAGACTCCTGCGTTTTCAGCAATTGTTGCCGGAGGCAGCAGAGCTACCTGCCTTCACTACGTTAGTAATGATGCCGATCTTTCAGATGGAGAGCTGCTTCTTGTTGATCACGGAGCCATGAAGAACCTCTACTGTTCAGACATAACCAGGACCATCCCCGTGAATGGGAAATACACTCCACGGCAGAGGGAACTTATGGAAATGGTTCTGGAAATACAGACAAAGGCCAATGAGCTGCTTCGCCCGGGAAAGCTTCACAGAGAGTGGAATGATCAGGTGCTTGAAGCTTACAAAGAGATAATGATCCGGAGGGGTGAAATAAAAGAGCCGGAAGAGATCAGCAATTTCTACTACCATGGTATTGGTCATCACCTGGGTCTCGATACCCACGATGAGAATGTTTCGGATATTCCCATTGCCCCTGGTATGGTATTCACAATTGAACCGGGTTTTTACAGTGTTGAGGAAGGTATCGGGATACGAATAGAAGATGATGTTCTTGTGGGAGAGACCGAGAACACATTTCTTTCGGCGGATCTTCCCAAAACTCCTGACGAAATAGAAGCACTGATGGCCGGGAAGTGAAACTGCACAGGAAGTACATGAAAATGGCTCTGGAGGAGGCAGAGAAAGCCCTCTCCAGGGGCGAAGTGCCTGTTGGTGCTGTTCTTGTTACCGGGGACGGAGAGATCTTCAGAGATTCAAATCGCACAGCAGAACTGCACATGCCACAGTCACATGCCGAGTGTCTGGTAATAAATGCCGCCTGCAGGGTCAGGGGAGATTGGCGACTGGAAGACTGTACTCTTTATGCTACCCTTGAACCATGCGTTATGTGTGCTGGGTTAATTCTTGTGTCCCGGATCCCCAATGTTGTTTACGGAGCATGGGATAAAAGGTTTGGAGCCTTCGGGTCGGTAACCAATCTACTCGAGATGCAGCATCTGAATCACTATCCCCAGGTGCAGGGTGGTGTTCTTGCAGAGGATTCCGCAAGGATGCTCAAGGAGTTTTTCCGGAGCAGACGCAGAAAGACAAAGAAATGAAATTCAACACCATGTATGTGTCAAAGTGGGCCGATGGAGATCCGAATGTTGTAAGAGTAATTGAAACACCCACATACACCCTGCATTCAATGGTTACAGATGTTGTGGAAGAAGTAGTACTCTGTATACCCTAAATCTTCGCATTCTGCTGGCTCTCCAGAGCGCCAGCAGCGTTACTGGTTCAATAACATAGCGGTGTGCTATGCGCATAAACCAGTGCCTTGCTGGAACTCAGGATAGCGGCGCATTATACCGAAGTATTAAGGCGTACAGAGCACTAGGTAAAGATGTAGCAGTTGCTGTGTCCCGATCTGACGGTCCCGGTTCCGTAGTTTCCGCCAGGGCAAGAAAAGAAGCAAAGAAGGGATTGATAATATGAGAGCTGTTTTGTTCATGACAATTCTTATGGCGGGGTCGGGGTTGGCGGAAGAGCTGCCCGGGCAGCCTTTTGCCTCATACTGGTTTCCCAATGAACTTCTTTCTTGGTCCCCATCCACAGATGAAGACGCACCCTACAACAGAAGCGGTATAGAGCTTTCGACAAGAACCTATGGTGACACACAGTGTAACATTCATGCAACTACCGATCAGGGTGGTGTGGGGGTTCTTAGTATCATGAACCCTTCAACCAGCAACAATTCGTCTCAGGGCGGAACCGGTATTGATGTTTATGCTTTCAATTACTGGCAGTATGTTGATCACCTTACATTCTGGGGCGGCAGTTCCGGTGAGGGTCTTATTCTTGCGCCGAACCCGGGAGTGATCGACGCTGGGCACAGGAATGGTGTGCCTGTTTACGGAACCATATTTCTTCCACCGGTGGCTTATGGAGGGCAGATCCAATGGGTGTGGGATCTGGTTCAGAAGAGCGGGTCAGCATTTCCTGTTGCAGACAAACTGATAGAGATGACGGAGTACTACGGTTTTGACGGCTGGTTCATCAATCAGGAGACCGCCGGAGGCAATGCCCAGCTTGCTCAGGATGTTCGTGACTTCATGCTTTACATTCAGGATAATTCCGACCTTGATATCCAGTGGTATGATTCCATGGTTGAATCTGGTGGCATCAGCTGGCAGAATGCTCTGAATGCAAACAATGACTGGTTTTTCCAGCATGGCGGTAATCTTGTGTCCGACTGGATGTTCCTCAACTTCTGGTGGAGCGCAGCCGGTCTTCAGAACTCTGCCAATCTGGCAACATCATTGGGCAGAAGCCCTTATGAGCTGTATGCAGGCATAGATGTACAGTCAAACGGCTACAACACAGGCGCAGACTGGAATGCTCTTTTCCCCGAAGGTGGTGATCATGTTACATCAGTGGGCTTCTACTGTCCCAACTGGACTTACAGCAACGCCTCCAGTCACCAGGCATTCTATACCAGAGCAAACAGGTTCTGGAGTGGCGCCAACCGTGACCCCTCCAACACAGATACTACTCATCCATGGAAGGGGCTTGCCTGTTACTTTGCCGCAAGAACTCCAATTACATCTTTCCCTTTTGTAACCAACTTCAACACGGGTCAGGGTTATCACTATTCAATAGACGGAGAGATATTGTCGGAACTTCACTGGCATAACCGCAGCCAGCAGGATGTGCTTCCCACCTGGAGATGGATCACCGAGAGTTCTGGAACCCCCCTCTATCCGGAAATGGACTGGGATCATTCCTACTACGGAGGCAACTGTCTTAAGGTATCCGGAGATCTGAACAGTTCAAACGAGACAATGCTATACCTCTACAAGGTGGATGCTGAAATAGCCTCAACAGACACTCTTCTCCTTGCCTGGTTCTCTGAATCTGCCGGTCAGGCTTCAGGGATGCAGGTTGCCATGTCTCTCTCTTCCGCACCGGATAATTATTACTACGAAGATGTAGATGCCGCTGTCCAGATCGGCTGGAATCTGTTCAAGCTGGATATGGGAAGTTTTGCAGGTTCAACCATGGCTGTTGCAGCGATCAACTTCACCTCCAGCTCACCGATCAGCGACTATGCTGCGTATATAGGAAGGCTGGGTATTGTGAGGGGCTCTGTTGATATACCTGATGGCGTAACATCACTTTATGTGGATGAGTTCAATCAGGTTAACGATACTCTGGGAACCATCAGGTTACAGTGGGATCACTCAGCATCTGAAATTTACACCTACAATGTGTACCGTGAGAACAGTGATGACAGCAGAACATTTCTCTGGGCAACACCAAACAACGCATGCTTTGTTCCCGAGGTAACAAGACCTCTTGCAGAGACTGAAACAACCATTCTTGTAGAGGCAGTCAGTCCGGAATTTGGTTTTTCTTCAACTGCCAGCACAACAATTACCTGGGAAACAACCGGTATAGGGCATGGGCAATCCACCGGATCATTTTTCCTGAATGAACCATCTTCAAATCCAGTTGTGGGGAACACTGCAATTACATTCAGCCTTCCATTCACCGGAGAGGCAACACTTAGTGTGTATGACCTGTCCGGAAGAGTTGTTCAGGTGTTGAGCGAAGGTGAAATGGTTCAAGGTAGTCAAACAGTACAGTGGAGCACCGAATTTCTACCTGCCGGACTTTACATATACCGGCTTGAGTGTTCCGATGGATTTATCTCAAGAAAATGTATGGTTCTTTAGAGAGCAACGAAGCATCATGGAGGGTACTGCAGTTCAGGCTATGAGAGATGCAGGTGACTTGATAATTCAGGCAGTGATCTTTGATTTTGATGGAACTCTTGCTGACTTTGTAGAGTCAGACACTGCTGCCCTTAAGTACATCCATGGTTTAACTGATTCAGATTGCACCGCTGAAGAGTTTACCGAAGCTTCGGTTGAAGGAATTATGCAGTTCCATGAGTTGGTTGCCTGCGGAAAGATCGATCCACTTCTGATGTTTAAATACAGATTGTCGTATGCATTCAAGAAAATGGGAATGACCTGGGAAGATCGCTTTACAGACATTCACAGAGAGTTGCTTCTTAAGGAGACAAAAGCATATTCAGGAGCTGGAGATATGCTTAAAAACCTGGTGAACAGAGTTAAACTTGGTTTGATCACCAATGCATCTGACGGTGTGCTGCAGAGACAGAGAATAAAGGCATCAGGAACGAGAGAGTTTTTTCAGGAGATACTCATCGCCGGTGAGATCGGCTTGTCAAAACCTGACCCGGAGATATTCCTACTTATGAGCAGGAAGCTTAGTGTTCTTCCGGAAGAGTGTCTTTTTGTGGGGGATTCTATTCAATATGATATTGCTGGTGCTGCTTCTGCAGGAATGAAAACTGTGCTGTACGGGGCAAACAGATCTGTTTTAAAGGTCGCAGACCACGAAGCAGAAAACATACAGGAGCTAAGAATATTGATTGAGGATCTGCTGTCTTTGCAGGAGAAGTCCTGACATGCCAATGATCAGTTCAGAGCGAATAGGTGTTGCTTTTGATATGGCAGGATGCCCAAATCGCTGCCGCCACTGCTGGCTGGGTATGGGAGGCAACCAGACACTGTCTCAAACAGATGTTCGCTGGGGAGTTGCTCAATTTCGCGAATTCATTCAACAGGCGGATACTCCCATCAGAACACTTGCAGTTTCAACTCACTTCCGTGAACCGGATCTAAGAGACGATTACAGGGATCTGTATGATCTTGAGGCAGAGCTGGGAGACGGCAAGCCAAACCGGTTTGAACTACTGAGCATATGGCGGATAGCCAGAGACAGAACTTACCTTCCCTGGGCTAAGTCTGTTGGCCCGGACACTTGTCAGATCACCTTTTTCGGTATGCAGGAAACAACTGACTGGTTTTACAGAAGAACAGGTGTTTTCGCAGATGCTTTAACTGCAACAGAGCGACTGCTGGACCAGGGTATGAAACCTCGCTGGCAGATTTTTCTAACCACAAAACTATTGCCTGAACTGGATGACCTGCTGGCTTTGCAGGAAAAGATAACCGGATCTTATGATGAGTTCAATATATTTCTAAATCTTCCCGGACCAGAGGGAGAGGCCAGCAAGCTGGAGCACCTGAGGCCGACCATTGATCAGGTTTCTGATCTTCCGGAAAAACTACTGACCACTTCACGAAGACATATGAATAAGGAAATTCTGTGGAGCACAGAGGCAGAGCTGGTTACTGAAATTCTCAGTGCCCCGTTCCTGAAGGAAGAGTTGCCAGAATATCTTTGGCTTTTTGTGTGCAGTAACTGGGATGTCTATTCCAACATCGGTGCACTTGACCCCTGGTGGTGCCTGGGAAATATGAGAACAGATTCTGTTGAAACCATTTTGCGAAGATATGAAAACAATGAAGTGCCTGGCCTGAAAGGACGATTTCTTCTTTCTCTGGAGTATCTGGTTAAGGAATTCGGTAATGCTAATGGGTTGAAGATCTATTCAGACAGGAATGATCTTCTTGCTCTATACAGGGAAAAATTGTGTAAAAGGGAGTGGGGTAGGAAATGAGCAGCTCGTTTGAAGAATCATACATGGGTCAGCTTCGTAAGTTTGTTGGCCACAAGAGAATCATTGTACCCGGCGTGCGTGCTGTTATAAGGGACGAAGGAGGAAGAGTTCTTCTTATACACCGTACGGACTCAGGCAGGTGGGGTATGCCTGCTGGAGCGGTAGAGATAGGAGATTCTGCTCTTGATGCTTTGAAACGGGAAGTGATGGAAGAAACCGGATTGAACGTTCTTTCTGCTACACCCTTTGCTCTCTATTCCCACTCTCGCTATTCATTTGCGTATCCCAACGGAGACAAAGTGCAGATGTTTGTGCTTGTTTTCCGTGTTGATGAATGGGATGGAGATCTTGTGAGAGAAACGGATGAAACCATGGGAGCTGAATTCTTTCCCATGGACGACCTGCCGGATCTGCACGAGGTATATGCTGAAACCCTTGAAGATCTGAAAAAGTATGATGGGAATTTTATATTGAAATAGTTCGGGTAACTCTCTTCAAATCTATATGAGTTATGCACTGTGGCAGAATGCTATTCAGGTAGAATTGGTAATGTATTTTGTCTGCAAACCTATTCTTGTTCTTGACCTGATTTGTTGCAGCTTGTATGATTTTTATTGCCGTCGCAGTATCAGGCGCACGTTGTGTATAGCGGTCAATCGATGAGGTGATTATGACAAAGAAAAGAAGTGCTGAGTCTCGTCTAAACGATGAGAAGCTTGATGTCTGTGATCTGGTGGATCTGGGCGATCTTCGCAGAATCTTTCAGCAATACACGGAAGCTACAGGTTTTCCTGTAATTCTTCTGGACCATCCCGGGATGAACATTCTGATTGCTTCAGGGTGGCAGGATGTCTGCTCTGAATTTCATAGGGAGTTCACAGAATCTTCTGCAGGTTGCCAGAGAAGCATCAAGTACCTGAGCTATCTGCTGGATCAGCCCGGTCAGGCGGTTATCGAGGAATGTGAACACGGTCTGATTAATTGTGCAATTCCCATAACAGTCAGAGCAAAGCACGTTGCGTCGCTGATTGTTGGTCAAGTGTTAATTGAAGAGCCTGATATGAACAGATTTAAAAGGCAGGCTAAAAGCTTCGGGTACAACAAAAGTGGATACACTAAAGCGGTGAAGCAAATTCCGGTAGTTTCCCGGAACGATCTTGTCAGTAAGACCGTCTTTATGGGGAAAATGGTTCAACTGGTGCTGGAGCAGGGAGCCAGGGAAATAAAACATCCGCCATTAAAGAATGCTGCAGCCCTGGAGATACCAGAAACTGCCCACAAAATGGAATCGCTGGGGCGTCTTGCCAGTGGAGTTGCTCATGACTTCAACAACCTGCTGACGGTAATTCTTGGTCAGACGGAAATTGCTTTACAGGGGCTATCTCCTTCTGACAGATTTTACGATGTGTTCTCGCAGATCCACCACACTGCAGAAGGCTCTGCCACCCTTACAAGACAATTGCTGGCTTTTGCACGAAAACAAATTGTTCGACCGGAAATTCTGAATGTTAACGATTCCATCTCAAGCATGTTCAAAATGTTAAGGCGATTGATCGGTGAGCAGGTTGATCTTGTATGGTTACCTGGAACAAATTTGTGGACTGCAGAAATAGATCCCGGTCAGCTGGATCAGATACTGGTCAATTTGTGTGTGAATGCAAGAGACGCTATCGACGGAGCTGGGCAGATCCGGATAGAAACGGTGAATGTTATTATTGATGAAAGTTACTGCGAGGATCACCCCGGGATTGTTCCCGGAGACTACATGAGGCTCACAGTTAGAGACAGTGGCTGCGGTATAGACAGTGAAGTGGTGGGACACATCTTTGAACCATTCTTCACCACCAGGGGAATAGGACAGAATGGAGGCCTGGGTCTGGCCACCGTTTACGGAATAGTTAAGCAGAACAGAGGATATGTCGATGTATGGAGCGAGCAGGAAAAAGGAACTGCTATTCATATCTATCTGCCGGGTTCTACCAGAGAAGCATCTGAAACAAAACTTGATTTTTCCCGAAAAGTACCCACAGGAAACGGCGAGTGCATTCTGCTTGTGGAAGACGAGGTAGCTGTGCTGGAAATGGCCCAGACCATGCTTGAGGGACTTAACTACACGGTTCTTTCCGCCAGTCTTCCCGATATGGCTTTGAAAATAATCCAGAAGCACAAGGGAGAGATCCACATGCTGCTTACAGATCTTGTAATGCCGCAAATGAATGGCAGGGAATTGGCCGAAAAAATTATCAAGATCAGCCCATACACAAAACCTCTTTTTATGTCCGGGTACTCTTCTCCTGTATCTGATCATCCGGAAAAAAGTTTGCGTTTTATTCAGAAGCCGTTTTCAATGTCTGAGCTTGCAGTAACGGTAAGAGAAGTTCTCGATATGTGACAGGGGCGGTTTTAGGTCGTTCGTGTGTTAATTGAAGATATTTTATTTAATTAGATTCGCCCATAAAAGAAGCCCGGCGCGCTGGCCGGGCTTCTCTGTGTTTTGTCAGATCAGTTAGATACTAAGAACTGTGAACTCTATCCGGCGGTTTCTGGCTTTGTTAGCCGCGGAGTTGTTTGGTACAACCGGGTTGGTTTCACCATGTCCTATGGTTGTCAGTCTGTTTCCGGCAATGCCTTTGCTGATAAGATACTGATAGACAGATTGAGCACGATTCTGACTGAGTGTCTGGTTCGCGCTTTCTCCGCCGTCGCTGTCAGTATGTCCAGCTATCTGCATTCTTGCTGAGGGATTATCCCGGAGAAGAATGGCAACGCTGTCCAGAATAGGGAAACTCTCTGGTTTCAGATTGGCACTTCCAGAGGCAAAGTAGATGTTGTCAAAGCTCATAACTTCACCGGCACGAAGTGCGGAGCGAAGGGTAAAGGAAAGGCTTACTGTTTCGTTGGCAATGACAGTGGTTGTATTGTTGTCTGAAATATAGCCCTCTGCCTGTACAGCGACCGGCCAGGTACCTGCTTCAACCTGAGCGGTGTAAACGCCCACTGTGCTTGTTGATACAGTAACAGGAGTAGTGCTGCCAATTGTGACTGTTGCGTTAGCGATCGGTCTGCCTTCTCCGTCTCTTACGGACCCGCTGATCGTTCCCAGGTTGGGAACAAGAGTGAAGTCAAGAGTAATCGACTGATTCCGGCCAAGAACCACAATTGCACTTGCATCGCGATATCCGGGAGCAACCACAGTAACTGGAACCTCTCCCGCAGGGATAAGGTGGGTGTAAAAACCAGTGATCTCGTCACTGGTTACATTTGGAATAGGAACACCGGGGAATGTAATAGTAGAGAAAACAGCTGTTCCAGTGAGAGAATCAGTTACTGTTCCACTAAGTGTTGACATATTTGCTTGTTCTTCTTTGCCCATCATGTCGGATGAGAAGCCAAGACCAAGGCCTACTCCCCAGTCGAAAACTCCACCTATAGGCAGAGGAGTTCGTTCTGCGCGCTGGGCATCGGTAACAATGCTGTCTGTCTGATAAAGCCCGTGTCCAAGATCGTAGTACTGAGGGTCAAATTCACTTGTGCTCAAATCAAAAGTTATGTCCAGGAATGTACCGGAGTTGTTCTTGAATCGAACTCCTGGAGTGAAATAGGATACACTTGCGTTATCTCTGTCAAGAAGCTTCTGGCTCGTGTATTCAAAGAAGATGTCTGCGTATGGAGTGGGTACTTCCAACCCTAAACCGAAGTTGAAGATGCCATCGGAGACCTCCAGCGCGATCAATGTGGAATCGGAGTAATTCCAACCAACAGAATCTGCGGAAACCCTGAAATCGGTGAAATTGTAGTTTTGTGTGTACTTGGAATAGCCAAAGTTAAGATGAAGTTTAGCAGGTGCCATGGGCAGCCAGCGGCCAAAGTCACCGGTGACAAGGAAATCCATTGAATAGTTGCCGTTACCGGTAGTGCTGAATGGCTTACGGGCGGTGCTTATTATCTGTCCAGTATGCCACAGACCGTCGGGATCATCAAGATTGTGAAGGAATACAGTATCCGCAGGAGCCAGCCCAATACGAAGATCAGCACCCAGCCAGACAATATCTTCAACAGTGGGAATGGGATTGTATCCACCGTGAAGAACAATATTGACACCCTCGAACCCCTGAATTTCTTCCCAGTGTCCGGTTGAGCGTTCTTCGTAAAGATCTCTTTCGTAATATGTTCCCGAGTAACTTGCAGTTGCTGCAAGATCAACGTAGTCCCATACTCCGTAAGCCAGGCTCAGTCTTCCCTGCCCAGTGTGCTCAGTCTCGGTAATTTCTGGAAAAAGAAGAGTTCGAGGCAGATAGTGACTGTGGTAGATAAAGTTTACATACTCGTTAGCAGCGGTCCAATAAGATGTTCCCAGCTTAAAAGATATTTCGTTGAACCCCAGAGGAATGGCACTGTTCACTCTGTACAATCCGGGGACTCCCATTATTGACGGCGCAGCCACGGATATGGAAACCAGAATTGCCAGTAAAATTGGAATCATTCTTCTCAATTGAACCCCTCCTTTTTTGAAAAGAAAACAAACTTAACATTCCTCGAAGCATGCCAATATTATGCTTTGGGGTCAACCGATAGAATTCATGAGCTTGACCGCTGCAGGTTCCCTTCCTATAAAGAAAGTAATTATGAGCGTTGCTCATTACTATATTAGGTTATATGTCAGCATTCAAGAAGGGGTGTCTGAAGCTTCCGGATAACTCCGGTTTCTGTCAGCTGTGGAGTGCCCTGTAGTACCAATTTTTTTCAGTGAGTAGAAAGGAAAAATATAAATGAGAGCAACCCTGTTTATTCTTGTCTTCCTGGTAGCGATAGCTCTTGCATGGGATCCTCTTACCTACAGCTATCTTAATGAAGTGCTTCCCGTAACCGGCACGTCCAGTGATTTTGGTTTCGGCTACTTCGGATTCGGTCAGTACTGGGAGACTGATTCACTTGGTTTTGACAGCCTTTATGATTATCGTGAGGGTTTTGGTGTGATCAGATTTCAGTGGGCAGGCCGGTACGGTTTGACCTCAAGTCATACTATCAGTCTTGTTGTTCCGGGTTTTTTGCAGATAGCAGGTCCCGTTGATACAATTGGGATTGGAATTGCCGATCCATGGATAAGCCTTGACGGCTGGGTGAGCAGAGACCCTCATTTCATTCTGAGAGGGGCTCTCCGGCCGACGCTGAAGGGCACTTTGGATACAGGAGACTACACAGAAAGCGACAGGCATGTTGCAGCCGAAGTATCGGGCACTTTTGTTGTTCCCATATCCGGCTCCATGTCCGGACCAAGAGTGCAGGCCTCAGCCGGACTTCGACACTACTTTACCGCCTGGGATCAAATCCCGGGAGCTCCCCGTGATTCTGCTGATACTTCTCCGGGGTCTGAATTCAGGGGAGAAGCAAGATTGTTGCTTCCTGTTAATCGCGAGCTGAACTTTCATTTCGGAATTGAAATGGCGACAAGAAGTGAAACTGAGGTGGAATCTGTTGATGTTCCAGGTAGTGAGGTTTCACATGTGGATCTTCGTACCGGTATAGAACTTAACAACAGCCAGATAGAGCTTGATGTAGATATTTTCTATCGTCTTCGCGGAGAGAATGTGGACAAAGAGTGGGGTGTAATGGTTAGTGGAATAGGTTTTGCATTAACAGATCTGCTTAACAGCGTGACCTCTTCCACCGGTTCAGAAGGTCGCGGTTCAGGCGAGTCTACTCAGGGAAGCAGACCCAGATGAAAAGGGCTCTTCTCTTTTTCTCCGTTCCTTTCTTTGCAATCGTCTTTGCATTTATAGCAAGACCTTACAGCTTGGGAGAAAGACTGGGAAAAAGTGCACAGATCTATTCACGGGCATTAAGTGAAGGCAGGGCAGCGGAGGCTATGTCTATGATGTCTCTGGAAACTGCAGAAGCCTTGTCAACTGATTTTCTCTCCGGGCTGGAGGGAACAGCAGTTCCTGCCGATTTCAGATATGATGGCTCTGATTCCAGAGGAATTCGTATGACAGGTTCAGCAGGGGACACAGGCACCAGGGTGATCTGGTTTTCCACAGATAACGAAAATGGTATTCGTGTAACAAACGATACCGCTTTGGATAACCTGCTTGGTTCTGCTGTAATGCTCTGTCGTGAAAATGCCCGGGTAAATCCTGATGGTTGTTGTCCGGTGTCCGGCAGACCATACATTCACGATGTACAGGCTGGTAGTGTGGTTTGTGTAGATGGTCATCTGGGCGATGGAATTACTATCAGCTCCGGAGGTTGTGCTTTAAGAAGAGATTCCGTCGCGGCTGAACTTGCCGGGTATCTTGAAGCGGGCTACCCATTCCCGGAAACCCTTGAAGAAATGTTTACAATAAGTGACGAAGAATATGGAAGAAGAGGTGGTTATAGATGTCCCGACAATGGTTACAAGTACTACGAACTCCGGGATGGAGCCATCTTTTGTCCTTTTCACGAAGAATATTCACAAGCAGTGGTAAATCAATGAGCACATACCCAAGCTTGATCGAGGACCAGGAGACATTCAACAATCTGATAAAGGATTTAAGAAAAACACCAGTGGTGGCTATTGATACTGAATTTCACTGTGAAAAAAGGTACTGGCCCGATCTTTTACTGATTCAATTTGCAGCAGATGGCGTTGGACCGGTTGCCGTTGACCCGCTTGCAGTGAAAGATCTTTCACCGCTTGCTGAATTGTTTGCCGACGATAAGGTTGCTAAAGTGCTTCACAGTGCTCGAAATGATCTTGTTATTCTATTCAACGATATCCCTGATTTTAAAGTGAGCAATCTTTTTGATTCTCAGATCGCCGCTGCATTCCTTGGCTATGGTGAACAGATCAGTCTTGTTAACCTTGTTCATTCAGTTTGTGGGGTGAAAGCTCGGAAAAAGTACTCTATGAGCGACTGGTCTACCCGACCACTGGCGGATGGGCAGCTTGAATACGCTCTTGATGATGTGAGGCATCTTGTTGAAGTTTACAATTCTTTATCCGCAGACTTAGCAAGAAAGAAGAGAACGCACTGGTTTGAGGGCGAGTCCGAGTCTCTTCTTGACCCGTTAACATATGCCATCTCCAGAGAACGACTCTTCAGCAAGGCAAGGTCTGCCGGTAAGGTTAAGAAATCCAATTTTCCTCTGCTGTGGATGCTTGTAAACTGGCGGGAGGATGTTGCCAGAGAGATGAATCGTCCAAGATTCTATGTTGCTAGAGATCATCTTTTGTGTCGACTGGCCCTGCTGGCACCCAAAAAAGCAGAAACCATCCGTAGCCTTCGGGGGCTTCCAGGTGGCTTTGTTGACAAGTACGGTGAAGCAGTGGTTGAACAGGTTAACAAGTGTATGGAAAATCCGCCCAAAGATGTTCCCAGACTTCTTTTGCCCAGACATGACTGGGGATATGCTGCAAGAAAAGATATTTTGCGGATATTTCTAAAGATGAAGTCCAAATCTCTGGATCTTGCACCTGCTCTGCTTCTGCCAAAGGATAGCTTTGAGTCCATACTGGAAAACCCACCAAAGAATCTAGAGCAGCTGATGATCAGAAAAGATCTTACCGGGTGGCGCAAAGAGGCTCTGGGGTCTGATCTGGTAGACCTGCTTACCGGCAAACTTGCTATGGCTCTGAAGAAAGGCAACTCGCTGCGATTTGTAAAAGTAAAATGAACAAGAGTGTTACTCCCCGGGAACTGCTGGAGACAATGTCTCAAAGTATTGGGAAGCCTGGCTTGCCCTCTCCCCTTGTTGCAGGAGCTGATCCATTCTTTGTTCTTGTTGGAACTGTTATTAGCCTTAGAACCCGTGATGCTGTTACGGAAGTTGTTACCAAACGGGTTCTCGCGTCCGCTCCCACTCTGGAGAAATTAGCAGCTATACCTGTGGAAGACCTGGCGAAACTGCTTCGCCCTGCGGGTTTCTTCAACAGAAAAGCTGTTCAACTGAAAAAAATTGCAGAGATCCTTCTTCGTGATTACAACGGAAAGATCCCCTCAGACCGTAAAGCACTGGAATCACTGCCGGGGGTTGGCGGCAAGACTGCGGCATATGTGCTCTCAATGGCATTCAGAATTCCCGCGATCTGTGTTGATGTTCACGTTCATCGCATAGGCAACAGAATGGGGATAATAAAAACAGCATCTCCAGAGGAATCGGAAAAAGCTCTTATGGATTACTTTCCTGAAGAGCTATGGATTCCTCTTAATCACATTTTTGTAAGGTTCGGGCAGCGAATCTGTCTTCCTCGTAATCCAAAATGCAGTGGATGTATTTTCAAAGGCTGGTGCAGGTATAAGCATGCTGATTGATGTGACAAAACTTCTTTACAACGGAATAACTGTGTGGCCTGGAGATACTCCATTTGAACGGGTAACAAGGGAGACGGGTGATTTTACTTCGTCA
Source organism: Candidatus Sabulitectum sp. (assembly GCA_029934845.1). GTDB lineage: Bacteria > Fermentibacterota > Fermentibacteria > Fermentibacterales > JCC-6 > Sabulitectum. The sequence goes on along the minus strand of JAOZLN010000004.1, from coordinate 3,636 downwards.
AAGGTGACAATGTCCCTGCATACAGGCACACACATGGATGCACCAAGACACCGGTTCAAAGACGGGAAACCGGTTGATGAGATATTCCCTTTCATTGTTCCAGCACTGGTAAAAACGTCCGGTGACCCTGCAGGAAAGGCGGTACTGTTTGACAGAGCTGTTACTGCTGCGGAAGCTGAAGAACTTGTGAAAGGGGGCATGGTTCTAATAGGAACTTCTTCAATCTCCATCGATCACGGAGAACAGACGGAAGCACACGCCATAATACTGGGAGCAGGGCTTCCCATAATCGAGAACCTTGAGCTTGCAGAGGTAATGCCGGGAGAGTACATAGTAATGGCCTTTCCTCTTAAAATAGCAGGGGCTGACGGTTCACCGGTGCGTGTGCTGCTGGCTGAAACACCAGAGGATATTTTCTCATTCAAGCATGGGAGTAACAATGACTGACGAGCAGAAAAAAATACATCACCAATTTGCTGTTGATTGTTTCAATGCAACATGGGGTCTTCTTGACAACAAAGACCGTACTGAAGAAGATAATTTCAGAATGATACACACAGCCCATGCCTCACGCTTTCACTGGGGTGAAATTGGAACACCGCTGGAATTTCAGAGAGGCGAGTGGCAGATATCAAGGGTGTATTCGGTTCTTGGCCTGGGAGAGCCGGCTTTGCACCATGCTCAACACTGCCATGACATCTGCACGGAAAAGAAAATAGGTGATTTTGACATGGCGTTTGCCTGTGAAGCCCTTGCCAGAGCACACCATGTACTTGGTAACTCGGGGAAAAGAGATATCTTCATAAAGATGGCAAAGGTTGCTTCAGAGGATATTCAGAGTTCAGAGGATAAAGAGTACTTCCTCGGTGAGTTGAGCTCTATCAGCTAATCTCTTTTTAGTTGTTCAAAGAACTCCTCTCCCTCGTACTCACATGAACACTCAGAGATTGCTTCTTCATAAGTGCATTTTCCTGAGGTTTTTATAACAGTTCTCAGATAGCTCAACCTGTTTTCGATTGCCTTATTGATGTCTCTGCTGTTCAAAAGAGCAGGGCCGTGGGCTAGTAATACTCTGTCTCTGTTCATTGCTTTCAACATCTCAAGCGAGGCAATGTGGTTGGCGAGTTCATGGTATTCCACCCATGGAAGTATGGCTTTCCCGTCGTAACGGCTCATGATGTTGTCTCCGACATGAAGGTGCTGCCCGTTGATATCAATAAGAATACTGCACGGGGAATGACCGGGGGCGGCCGTGAAAGAAAGATCGAACTCTCCAAACTTGAATCCTTTAGAAAATGAAACAGGGGTAACAGTCTGCGCTATTCTTTTTCTAAGGGTTTTGTGGTATTCAGGGCTGCCCAGCACGGTGATATCTTCAGGAAGAGCAACAAGCCCGTTTACATGGTCCGGATGAAAATGCGTCATTAGCACATGGGTAAGTTTAAGACCTTTTGAAACAATATCATTGTAAACCATTTTCGCCTGGGTGCGAAATCCGGCATCAATGATCATTACATCTGTATTGTTAACTAACGCATACAGATTGAATCCGTAGGTGAATCCTTCTTTTTCTGGAAATCTGAAGTTCAAGAAGTTGTTTCCTATTTGGTCTACGATCATAATATCCCCCAGTTAGAGCTTTGTAAATATGGCAGTTGACCGGCTACAGCTCTCGACAATGATGTAATCAATAAACGCTCTGGAGCAGTGATGGCTGTTTCTCCAGACAGCGTAGAACTCCGGGCATAATTTTCTCTGACCTCTGAACTATAAGGAACTTTGCTTCTGAAGAAGTCATGGATCAAGACAAGCCAGGTAAGAACATTATTTAGCCGGTGTATCTGCATGAAAATTACAGGGAGCCAAAAACTTCTTCCGACAAACCGATGGAATGTAATACCTGATCAATAAATTCAGGTAAAACTGGTTCAGTCAGAATCGGAGAAGAGAATGTCGCTGTCGAAAAAGATGTTCAGCGTATCTGTAAAATCATCTGGTTGGTGTCCAGTATATGTATCTGCTCATTGTCAGATGCCAGAAAAAGCATCTCAATACCAGGACGCATTTCCATTCGATCGAAGGAATAGGTACCAAGAGTCAGTGTGTCCACAACAGCCATGTTGCCGGTTGTTATTTTGTAGAGTTTTCCTGTTGCGTCCAGCACAAACAGAAGTGAATCGTTTCCTGAAAGGGCCGAGCTTATTAAATATGTCTCGCTTCCCTGCAGGAATTGTTCCAACTCACCAGCCATGCTGTTCAGGTCAAACTTGCTTATCAGGTTTTTCTGCTGAATTATGTATAGATAATCCCCTCCAGAGCTTATTTCAGTTTCGCAATTCCCGCAGGTGGCCAGATTCACTGTTTCAGTTATGGAGTACCCGCTGAACAATTGTTGTTTATCCTTGACAATACATGCGGTATGACGAATGGTACTACCGGAGGTGATTTGCATGAGTACCGCAAAAATAGCTATCAGTATAAATGAGAAGCTACTTCATCAACTTGATGATTTTGTTTCAAAAGCGGAATTTCCCAGTAGAAGTAGAGCCATACAAAATGCAGTTCGTGAAATGCTTAAGAAGAGGTACAGTAACCGTCTTGCACGGGAATGTGCGAAGCTGAATCCCGAAGAGGAAATAGCTATAGCTGAGGAAGGTATGAAAAGTGAGCTTGGATCATGGCCGGAATACTAAGAGGTGATATTCTCTGGGCTGATCTGAATCCTACGATCGGGCTTGAGCAATCAGGGAAACGACCTGTATTGGTTCTCAGTAATGATGTTTTCAATGACCGCTCTGGAACAGTGATCGCTGTTGCCCTTACCAGCGTAGAACCCAGGGCTGGATTTCCTCTGACATGTGAATTATCAGATACATCGCTCCCGAAGAAGTCATGGATCAAGATCAGCCAGATCAGGACTCTGTCGGTTCGGCGTATTGGCAAGAAAATCACAAGAATATCTCCCGAGGAACTTACTTCAATTCTTGTTGGTCTGAATGAAATTATCGGGGACTAACAATTGCCGTTCCGGTTTTTGTTGTATTTTGTGGATTAACAAATGTTCTGCGTCAGCAATCACCAGAGCATTTGTCCGGAATATTGAGATGGGATTTTAAGAGTCTGCACAAGTCTCAACGTCTAGCGTAACTTGCACAGTTATAACTTTAGCCTACGGTATTCTCCGCGACTGCGACAAGTTCATGCCATTGATACTCATTGAGGCCTCCCACTAGTCATATCATTTTGATATGCTGGTGGTGCGAACCTTAACCAAAGGGGGAGCCCCCAATGAGATTTTATACCACTACACCAATATTACTGCGGAATCGATCTGCACGCCAGGGTGATGTATCTCTGCATCATTAATTCTGAGGGTGAAATCGTTCTGCATCATAATATGAAAGCCGATCCGGAATCCTTTCTCAAGGCTATTGAGCCTTACAGACCGGATACTCTTATCGGAGTGGAATGTATTTTCACCTGGTACTGGATGTCGGATCTCTGTGCGGGAAGCCACCATGCAGGAAAGCAAGCGCTCCCGCAGCGATAGCATGCGGAAGCCACCATGCAGGAAACCAAGCGCTCCCGCTGCGATAGCATGCGGAAGCCACCATGCAGGAAAGCAAGCGCTCCCGC
>JAOZLN010000110.1:4294-7820 GCA_029934845.1 Candidatus Sabulitectum sp. | reverse complement strand
ACGTAAATAGAGAAGTTCTCAGGAAAACCAAGTGACCTGGCTTCCCTGCGAAGAATCCAGGCACAAATGCTGTGGAAAGTGCCCATACGCAGCCTGATAGAACTGTCATTAAGCTGCTTGTAAATTCTTTCACGCATTTCCCCTGCAGCTTTGTTGGTAAATGTCATAGCCAGGATCTGCCATGGCTTTGCAATGCCGGTGTCAATAATTCGAGCAATCTTTGCTGTAAGCACCCTGGTTTTCCCGCTTCCAGCTCCGGCAAGAACAAGAAGATGTCCACTATTATACTGTACTGCTTCAAGTTGGCTTTCATTCAATGTAATATCATTTTTTTGTGGCACGGTTATTGCTTTCTTCATTTGTGTTCAAGAAATTTTTATGAAAGTGAGGATACAAGATGTACAAACCCGGGTTCAAAAGCTGGCTGATGTTGACGATGGCGATCGCAGCACTGCCTGTTTTTATCCTTATAGCATGGCCGATCTGAACCCCCTCCCAGATCAGTCAAGCAGGATAGACGCTTTACCCAACTAATCCGGGTTCCATTGTGGGCAATTGGTCGACCCCTCCAATTGCCCACGCTCTTTTTAGTATCAGATATTTTTATTGCCATTTACAATAGCTATTCCGCTGCTGGTGCCTATTCTTGAAGCACCTGCCTCCACCATGTCGAGTGCTTTGGTATAATCGCGTACTCCACCGGAAGCTTTAACTCCCATAGAAGAACCTACGGTCTCACGCATAAGTTTGATGTCTGCAAGCGTAGCACCCCCCTTTGCAAAACCAGTGCTGGTTTTTACAAAAGCTGCTCCTGCCTCCATTGATATTTTGCAGGCAGTTACCTTTTCTTCATCGGTAAGAAGACAGGTTTCCAGAATAACCTTTACCGGAACTCCTGGAACTGCAGTTACCACCTGTTTGATAACCTGAAGAACTTGTTCAGGATCACCCTGCTTCAACAGACCAACCGGAAGAACCATATCAATCTCTCCGGCCCCTTTTGAAACTGCCCATTCCGCCTCTTTTGCAACAAGTGGTGTTGCGCCCAGGGGAAAGCCCACAACAGAACAGACAAGCGGGGTCTCACCGGCAAGAAGCTCTGCAGCAAATGGAACCCATATGGGATTTACACATACCGAAAAGAAATTGTACTCTGCGGCTTCGGCACAAAGTCTCTCAATCATGGACGCAGTGGCATCAGGCTTCAACAGCGTATGGTCAATAAGAGAGGCTAAATTCATTCTAAATATCCTCTCGCAGGAACACCAGAGAAATCTCGCCCGCTTCTACTGTAACAGGCTCATGAATGAAATTCCTTCCGTTTATTCTTACTGTCACCGGCCAGGTTCCCGGGGGTACCTGAAGACGGGACATCTGTATCTGGGCAGGTAGTGTGAGCCATGCCCGAAGATCGGCCTGTTCGGTGACCGCACCGATTATGCTTAGGATCAGCCCCACACCGGAGCCCACATTCTGGTTGTCGGTAAGCTGTTCAGTAAGATCCTCACCCAGATTTGCAAGCCCGGCTTTTACCGCAAGCCTTGCGGCTGCTCTTACCACATTCCTGCCTGCCTCGTCTTCAAGATTCTTACGGGCGATCCCGTTAAGATCTTCCACCAGAAAGATACCTGCAGTTCTTCCCCCTGCAGACAGTGACCCGGTCACTCTGCGCCGTGGGAACTCTGGTATTGTTGGAAGAGCCAGGCTGTACAGCCTGTCATCATAATGAACGGTAAAATCAGCAGATCTTCTTGGCGAAATATTGCCCAGCTCTATCACTGCAACAATTTCACCCATATCAGCAGATGGTCCCGATCCCTGCCAGTTCAAGCCAGGCCACAAATTCTCAAATGTAGAAAAAAGACTTTCAAATCCATTGTAATGGGCAAGCCGCATTGCATCAGACTTGAGTTGCTGTGGAGCGGGTAGATCGTATTCCTCAGCGTAGGTAGAGTCGTACGTGGCCAGGGCAAGACGATAGCTTATAAGAGCATCATCGTAGTCTCCATCCATCTCGTAAAGAACGCCCATAAAGTACCGCACGAAAGCATCATCAGTGTATCGGTTGGGATTTGCCTCGTAACGGGTGTTTATCTCCTTAAGTTTCTCATTCACTCGTCTGGCCTCAACAACAGCATCTTCTATGTTTCCAGATGCGGCATAGCTGCAAGCCAGACAATAATTTATGAACACTTTCTCGTAATCTGCACCACGAAAATCAAGAGCAAGATCACTGGTGACCATAGACTGGGCTTGCTCTGCCAGGTCGGTACCCCGAAGATCATCAGAAAGCCGGTCAGCTCGAAGAAGCACCGCCTGCGAAATAGTCTGCTGTCCGGAATACCGTACCAGATTACCAAGTTCCATAAGGTAAAGAAGACGATCCCTGCCGGTACTGTCTGGGAATACATCTTTCAGTCTTGTAACAGCTTCTGAGTTAAGACCTCGATCCATGTCCCTTATCACAGGCGCCATTGTGCTTGTGTATGCCACTGCGCACGACATAACAAGAATGAACACTGTAAGAACAAGGATTTTTTTCATGCTACCACTCTATAACTTTTTTAATTTCAGTGGATCCCATCCAGACCTTAAGGGCGGTCTCAACATCGATCAGTTCAATATTAACCTGGTAGAAGATCACTCTTGTGTCATCTTCCTGGTCTTCAATTGAATTGACCGTACCTGTCATTACATAGTCAGCTCCCACCTCTCGTCCGAACTCAGCAGCAGTTGCAGGAGAAGCAAATATAGACTGGTCTCTTCTTTCACCACGGACTTCATCACGCTCACGGCCGCCTGCAGCGATCTGGAATCTTCCTGAATTCAATAATGATCTTTCGATCTCGGACATGAACACATCAACATTTATGTGCTCGGTACTTTGATTACGAACGCCGCCTACAACAATAACTGGAGTATTGCCTGAGGATCTACCGTCTTCCCTGTCTGTCCGGGTATCAAACCAGCGCCCTGTAAGACACTGATCAACGATAGAATCGGCAACTATACGAGCATCTGTATCGTTCCAGTATCCGCTGAGATCCGTAACTGTATCGGTATCGGTCCTTGTAACTTCTCTGGTACCGCATGCTGTAACTAGAAGAAGAGCAAAAACAACTGTAATAAGAAATACTTTCATTTCCTGACTCCTTTCAGAGTTGACTATGGAACCTGTATGGCTCCTCTGAATATAACATTGAAATATCCCATATCTCTGCCGGTTGATGAGATCATGGTTTCACTAAGTGCCTTGAATAAGGTAATGTAACTCACATTAATGGAAACTGATGTAACACTTGGATCTCCGCCGAACACTGTTCCCGTGAGCTCCCACATAACCCTTTCGTTTGCGGAGCTGTAACCGGCGAACATTGCCTGAGCATTCAGTGTTCCCAGCATCTCTCCCATGGAAGACTGCATCTGTGCTGCAAAAGACTGCATGGCATCGAAAGAATCCCATACTGCAATCAATCCGTAGGAATCTGCCGCTTTCATCTCTGCCAGAGTGGGAAGACGCTTGCCA
>JAOZLN010000110.1:0-4284 GCA_029934845.1 Candidatus Sabulitectum sp. | reverse complement strand
GACTGGGCTCCATTCCATGTGATCGATGCAGCCGGGTTCTCCAGACACTGCGAAGGAACGGCAATACCACCGCCCTCAGCACCCATGAATGGCGTAAAGGCAAGGAATTGCATTGTTTCATCCCCTCCGCCACCACCTGTAATAATGATGCCCAGCTCGTCCAGACCGAAATTTGATCCGTTCAGCCAGGGAACAAAATCTCTGTACGAAACAGGTTGCTCGTCTATAAAGAACGGTAAGACATCCACCATGACACCGTCAATCTCAACAGTTGTGGCAGGTACATAGATCATGCCCTCGGGGGGCTGTGGAAGATGGCAGTCAGAGCAGAACGAACCACTGTTCTCGCTGCCGCACTCCGGGCATTCCCAGGCAAAAGCAGCCAAAACCAGGAAAATCATTACAAAAATGGCCAATCTCATAAAAGCAAACTACCTCCTGTTAAAATTCCGTAGACATGGTAAAGTAATACTCGGGTTTCTGGCTTACGCTTGAAAGGTCTGTCCGCCATGCTATATCTGTTCTCAGCACAAAGAAACCGACATTCAGCCGAAATCCTGTACCAAAGGACATCTTGATATCCTCAAGCTTAAATCCATCGTGACCACTGGCCCCCTGAAAGGTGCTCAGGTCATCAGAGACAAACCCCATATCGGTGAAAATAACTCCCCTTCCCCTGGTAAAAGTCATCGGTATGGGTGCAGCAAGACTCAGGTAGTTAAGAACCGGGAATCGTAACTCTATAGATCCCACTCCGTAACTGGTACCGTTAAGAGACACATAATCCCACCCTCGAAGAAGATCAGCATAGCTTGAGTAGAACTGGAAAACATCTCCAACTCCTTCCACATCTCCGGTGCTTCTTCTGTGGGGCAATGCTCCTCCAAGGAAAAATCTCTGCTTGTTCTTACCAAAACTTATCCCGCCAGCCAGCCTGGTGGCAAGTGTAACCTCTGAAGATACCCAGGTGTATTCCCGTACATCAAACATTGCCGTGAAATACTCTGCATTGTCCCACAGGCCCGGGGCATAATCGAAGTCAATGCTCATTCTGCTTCCTACACGGGGTCCAACAGCCCCCCAGAGAGCATTGTCGTAAACAAGGTTTGTTCGCACAGAGAATATGTTTTCACGGAACAGCATATCGTTTGACCAGAGCCCTTCTCTGGATACTCTTCGATAATGGCCGGTAACACCTGCTCTAAGTGCTTTCGTAAACGGATAGTCAGCTTCCAGCATGCCTCCCAGATTGATGTCCCGTACATAATCCCTGTAACCGAGAGAATCTTCAAAAACATACCTGGACACAAAACGATAGGCAGACCCACCTGTCTGAAATCTGTATTTCATGTTGCTGTACATCACAGCAAGATCCATGTCATTCACCTGGCCACTGAAATTGGCAAGGATGCCCATCTTATGCAGGGCTAGAACGTCACTGAAAAGGAAATAGGTATTTCCGGTGAGGCCGGAGTAAGAATCAAACCCTGCATTGGCTGACACCTGATCAAGAGAGAACTCCGGCTGGTAAGGTGCAATTCTCCAACTGCCTGTTTCGTATTGACTGAAACTTTCAGGTGTTTCCCTGTCTCCACAGACATGAACAGAACATGGCGATTCAACTCTTCTTGAATCCAGATCGTTTGCAATAAACATTCCGGAGCCAGACCAGTCGGTAGCTTGAAACATGGCAATACCTGAAGAATCAGCCCAGGAAGGATACTGTGGTGCAACATAAAGATCCGTAAGTCTTAGAATTGGAAGAGAGTCTCCCTGCAGCAGATAAAAATTGGGGTCTCCTTGCTCTGAAGAGATGAATATGACTCCTTCAGGGGTTTCCACCGGTGCCGAAAGATCCTCAAGACAAGTATGAAGCACTTCATAAGACCCATCAACCTGCCAGCACTGAATATTCCTCTGGCGTTCAGCAGGGTTCTCGGAAACACACAAGATTCCGCTCTGTCCCCACCAGAGGTCAAACTCACCCTGATCATTATCAGATATTCTGGAAAGGTTCTGTGAAGCAATATCGTAAAGCCATATGTCAAGAGAACCACTCTGGAGGGCACTGAACGCGATCTGACCTCCTTGCGGATTCCATACGGGATCACGGATCATCTCAAACTCAAATGGAAGAGTAACTGGATCGCCGCCAATAACGGAAATTTTGATACCATCTTTCTCTACAAGATGAAAAGCAACCGCGATAGAATCTGACCCAGGGGAAAAAACCATCGTGCGGTACATCGGGGAGACTGCCTCCTCGAAAACGCCTCCTCCGTTCACAGGCCTGAAAAGATCATCCCCGTTCACTGCTGAAATAACCACTCCGGAGAATCGAGCATGGTGGTAATCACATCCTGCGACTTTAGAACCGTCCGGTGAAATAACAGGGCCTGCAAGATTCATCCTTGATGCCCTGCGACCTTCACCATGAATCAGAGGCGTACCTATATCAGACGGGCTCTCTCCTGTAGCCACATCCAACCAGTATGTTTCTCTGGCCCATTCAATAAATCTCTCGCTGAACTGATCAACAGTCATGCCAAACGCTTCCTGTATTGCGCCCTCAATGCCGTCCCGGTTCTTCATGTGCCTGACAAAACTGAAGTATCGTTCCTGACCGTACCGCTCATTCATAAAGTGGTAGATGGCCTGCCCCTCCCGGTAAACCAGATAGTCTTGTCTACGGCTGAGCTCGCCAACACTGGCGATCACGTTGTTGATGACCATGTCTCTGAATTCAATTTCGCTGGCAGTATCCCAGCCAAGAGATGTGTACTCTGCAAGCCCCTCCATTACCCAGAGAGGCGCTCTGCTTCTAACAATATCTGTCAGCTCTCTTCTGTACAACATGTCAAACACATAAGCATGATTCAGCTCATGGGCCAGAACATGTCTGAAATCACTCCATATTCCCGTATAAGGTACTGCGATCCTGCCTTTGTAAAACTCGGTGAACCCGCCAACACCCTCGCCCATATCTCCAGGCAAAAGTGTTGTCTGCCTGAATCTGGCAGGGGAACGGTACACGATAATTGAAATGGGGTTAGATGGCAGATAATCAAATGTATCTCCCAGCAGACGGATCTCTCTCTCTGCAATAACAACGGTACTTTCAGCCACACTCTCGGTACCGGTTTCATAATGAATATCAAAATGCGTAGAGTGAATAACCCACCAGTCATCATCAATTCCGGTTATCTTGGTTCTGCCATATTCGGTGGCATACACAGACACGGCAACCAGCAACGGAAGCAGAATAAAAAACTTCAAAATTCTCCCTTCAGCAGAAACCACTCCACAATCTATGTATTATAGCAATGTAAGCCGGGAATGTGCCCGTTCCATCTTCCTTTACATATTACACCCATGAGGAAAACAAAAAAATTGCTGATGCTTCTGAGCTTTGCTCTGGCTTGTGGAGAGAAACCTGCAACAGAGCTGACGCCGGTTCAGACGAATACCATAGCAACAGGCGCAGGCATGCTTGCACGCAACCTGGCCTATCTGCCTGCAGACTCCGGCTGGTCAGAAGCCCCGAATGACGCATTTATTCAAGAGCTTGAGCTGATGTCGGTTGAGCACACCGAGGTCTGGCCCAATTTCTTCAGAGCAGCAGCAGACACCGCCATGAAACTGGATCAAATTGAATTGCAGGCACAGCAGGAAGCCATTCAGGCGGAACTGCTGTAATCATTGTTGCCGATTGAATAACATCCAGTTTTTATTCTATCCGATTAATCTGCCGATCACAGTTCTTAAAGAACCAAAGGAAAATTCCCTGTTCGGAACGCTGCTACCCGACGTCCTTGCCCGGTCTTCGGGGATGTTTGAATTCAGGGTGGGTATCTTCGATATGGGGTAAAGTCTTCCTCCTGGATATCTCTGAAAGTGTCACTCAACTGAATATTTGCTCAGTAGGAAGGAGGTGTGCCTTCAGAAACCTGAGGTAACAAATACTGATTTCTCTGACATCTCTCAATGCTTTCCTGTACAGCTCTTTTTACAAACTCGTTGAGAGAAACATCATCAACTTGAGCCATGGTAGCAGCAGATTTATGTAATTCAGCTCCTATACGAACATTAAAACTACCGGAATACGGCTTGTCTGGATTCTTGCCAAGCTCTTCGCATGTCCCAAGATAGTCATCAACTGCTCTCTCAAACTCCAGCCTGAGTCCTTCAGGTTCATGAGCCTCATAAGTAACAAGATCGTTAATCAACTGAATTTTTCCGTGAAGACAATTATCTTCAAAAGATATTTCTGCCGAACCTGTGTAA
>JAOZLN010000109.1 GCA_029934845.1 Candidatus Sabulitectum sp. | reverse complement strand
GTTCTAAGGGGAATGGGTTTGAAGCACTATTTTCTTCATTGGGTGCCGGGTCGAAGGGTAAATGGGGTCTTTAGGAGTAAGCTAACTTTCAGGAGGGTATTATGAAAAAGACAAAAGTGTTTGCACTGGCGGTTGTTCTGGCTCTGTTTGCAATTGGAGGCTGTGTTGAAAGCGATACTGCTGAAGATGCCGATTCAAACGGATCAGCTTCCGAAGCCGAAGCCGAAGCCGAGGTAGTGGACAACGATGCTGAAACCCTGGCACCGGTGGAAACTTCTTCGGTTTCCGATGAAGATTCAGAGTATGATCCTGTACCTACAGACATAAACTATGATAATTTTGATGCTGGTATTCCAGATGGATTTCCTGACGTAATACCAGTTTACGACATTGCAAACTCTACTGTTATGGGTGGTATGGAGCAGGATGCAGGGGGAACCATGGTGTATAATCTGGTTCTTGGAAGCAACGACGATGTCTCTGATATTTCTGAGACGGTGATCAACAGTCTTGAAAACATTGATATGAACATTGCAGTTGAAGGTTCAACAATGCTGATGGGATATATGGGTGACTGGGACTATACCATCACAGTAGACAACGGTGATGCTGATGGATTCGTTACCATCATTACATACAGCATTGTAGAAAAGCAGTGATAGAAAGACGAGGGGAATAATTTGAGATTTATCCTGGTATTGATGCTCTTCGCGATACCTGCATTTGCAGGATCAGTTTTCGTGGAGAATGAGGATTTATGGATAGAGATAGACAGGATCAACGAGATTCTTGGAGGAACAGATCATCTGGATTCCAGCACTCTTGAAGCTCTTTTTCAGGAGACAGTTGAAGTTGCTTTGTCGCCCCAGCTGCAGAGCCAGTTCGAGGATCTGAGGGAGGACGCTTTCGAAACGGAAAACTTCGATGAGATCGATTCGTATGCAGATCGTGCAGGCCTGTCTATAAATGTTTTCATTATGGGGGAATCCAACAATATAGGTGTGAATGTTCCAGCTTTTCTGGATCTCAGCATTGCTGACACTGAAGCTTATACTTTTTTTCTGGTCAGTGTGGGCGGCTTTTATGCGGGCAGTGAAATTTCACGTAGTGGTACTGCGGAACTTCCCGCCTGGATGGAGCGCACCGAATCAAGCGCACAGGCTGAAGTTGCCCCTGAAAAAGCAGAAGAATGGCTTGGTTACTGGCGGACAATTCGTCCTTCTCTGAATGGTTACTTTCTTGGCATAGCAGATGTGACAATTCAGGAACTTGCTGCAGGTATTCAATAAGGAGACAACGAAGGAATCAGAAAATGACAGCTGGAATGGTCGCCGTCTGCATGGGATTTGTTTTACTGGAGGATTCCGGTTATGAGATTCTTGTAACGGGAAGCTATTTCCATGGAGAAACTGAAGCAGTGAGAGGGGATCTGTGGCAGGGAATTTACGCCACTGCCGATGGGTATTAATTAAGGGCTGTGGAGCTGGTAGTAAAGGCGGCACACTCATTGGTTGATAGACCCGACGGGGATAGAACAGGCAGTATAATTCTTGTTGCAGGCGAAGAGGGTAAACTGCTTTTTCTCTTTCGGTCGGAAATTGTTTTTGCTGATGGATCGATCTATACAGAATTGGTAAACACCACGGATATTCAGATCGGTGTCTCAATACAAGTTAACGACTCATGCGAGGTTTTTACAACTGAAGCAGGGTTGTTTCTGTCCGAGGGGCATGTTTCACAGAGACTTTCCGATGTTTATCCTGATTCTTACGGTGAAGGCGTTTCACTGGTATGGGCGGGAGACCTGGATGGTGACAGCCGGATTGATGTAGTTCTGGATGATCGACCTCATTATGCAACCAGGTGCTTCTACCAACTGTTTCTTTCCTCTGAAGCTGATCCAGGTTCTCTGGTTAAAGAAGTTGCCAGGTTTTCTGCAGCAGCATGTTGAAAGGGATCCGGACAGGTTTTTCCTGCCCGGACATATGTGATTCTATCTGATGTATCCCAGATCATTCAGTATTGAATTTACCGATTCAGCATTAAGAGGTAATGGATCTCCAATCGGTGGGGTGGTCCAGTATATATCTAGAGCTTCAGAAATATCGGGATCAAGTGCGATTGAGTCTCTTTCTCCAGGATCATCTTCAAGAATGAACATTACTCCGGGATCTTCATTTCCGTAGTTAATTATCCCCTTTATTCCATCTGTAAGTATTGAAACAAGACCTTCGTGCTGTTCAAGCCCCCAACGGAAGCATTTGTCGGGAGAAACCCTGCTGGATGGGATAACCCTGTCGGCGGTACGGGCTGTTGAATCAAGAAGGCTTACACCGTCTACCTGGGTTAGAACAGGGATATCCAGGTAATCCATAATTGTGGGAAGAATATCAAACTGACCTGTAGGAAGATCATCGATAAACCCTTCTGGAATACCGGGACCGGAAATGATCAGTGGAACATGCAGCATTTCCTGCCAGAGAGCATGGCTGTGCCCCCATCCATTGTGCTCCAGGAACTCTTCACCGTGATCAGCAACTACAATTATCAGTGTGTTCTCTGCTAGACCGCGGTTACGCAATTCAGAGAACAATCTGCTTAACTGACTGTCTGTCCACAAAATTTCACCATCGTAAAGGTCTATCAGATGCGGGGTTACTTCGGGAGTGAGCAGAGCACCAGTTTCCGGATCAGCTTCCCAGTTTGTGATCCCTTCGGATCCGTTCTCTGTGAAGGCTTTGTCGTAAGGGGCAGGAGGATTGAAAGGTATATGAACATCGTAAAGATGTATCATTGCAAATACAGGGTTTGGATTACCCTGATTATCATCGAGCCATTCCAGGTATTCATCGACGGTTTCACCGGCTCTGGCTTCTCCGTTAGGGTGCCACGAAAAGTAATCAAATCCCGAAGCGAATCCGAAGTCGTTGTTAAGAATAGTTACATTAACCATTCCAAGGGTGACGTAGCCGTTATCTTTTAGCATTGTAGCAATGGTAGGTAGTTCCGGATCCAGTCCGTAATCAGATCCATTGTGGTACCCGGCCCCATGAGAGATCACCGAAAGACCTGTCCATATTGTAGCATGAGCAGGTGTTGTGTGTGGAGCCTGTGCCTGACATCTTGTATACATTGTTCCTGCTGCAGCAAGACTGTCGAGAGTTGGTGAGGTATCTCTTTCATAGCCATAGCATCCCAGATGATCTGCGCGAAGAGTATCAATACTGATGAGAATGATATTGGGCAGACTGGATCTGTTCACCGAGCAACCAAGCCCTGCAAGAATAACAAGAATCAGTAGTACAATCCTGAACATTGTGTTTCCTTTGTTTACTAGTGGTACTATTCACTCTCAAACATACGCAATATAGTTGAATCTGAAAACCTGATAGTCTTGTCTTGCGCTGAACGCACTGGTCGTGTTCTTTGCTTATCAGCTACAGATAGCCAAGAGCCATAAAGAGACCGAATAGTGCCATTGCCAGCCCGGAAAGTAGATGAAGGATCAGCTCCATGGATGCTAATCCGGATGACTCTTTCATAAGAGCAGCAACTCTGTTCCTCATTATAACAGTGAAGAGTCCAAGTGACGCAAGAAGAATTCCCATTCCGATAGACATGAACAGAATGGACAGAATTCCCAGCAGCACGGCATTGCCGGCTATGGAAAGTATCATTACAGCTGATGCCGCCGGGCATGGCACCAGCCCTGAAAGGATCAGCCCGGCAATTCCTCTGTTGTTGTTTATTTTGTTGTGTTTTCCCCTGTATTCCATGATTCCGTGAATAATCATCCAGACTCCCAGGACTAGAATGATGGCATATGTTACAGGGAATAATAGGTTCTGAACTTTGTCTACGGAGATCAGCAAAGAGTGTGTAGTAAAAAGGTACAGGCCACCCACAAGTACAATTGCGCTTGCAGCATGCACCAGAGCAAGAAGAAAACCGGCAAGGAAGCCTTTGACAGGCTTCGTTCCCCGCCCTAGAAAATATGTTACAAGAACCGTTTTTCTGTGTCCCGGGCCCAGAGCATGCAGAACCCCGAAAATGAAAGAAACCCCCAGGAGCAGCCAGAGGCTTTTCATGCTTCCAGTTTCTCTGATATCTGACATGGTGGTTGAGATTGACAGCTGAAGTCTTCTCTGTGCTAAAGTGCTTTTAGTAAGAAGAGAGCCTATAACAGGCCATGTGGAAGGACCGTGTGGTGCTCTTATTTCTGTTTCGTTTTGTTCTTCCTCTGTAGTACCGCCTGACAGAAATGGATTTGGCTGAGCAAATGCAAAGACCGAGAGCAGCATAATGGGAAGAGTCAGCTTAAAATTAAAAAAGAACATTACGTCAGTTGGTATTCAAGTAGACAACAAGTTGTTGAGGGAATGCCGTTCCAGAGTAGCTTGACCCCTCCCGGGACACTGATACAGTTCCCGCATAGGAAATGCTTATATCATCATTCTGTTCTATTGCAAACCTGGCTGTTTCGCTGCCAGGGCCACTGATAGTGATAGGAGTGCCTTCACTGTATAGAATGTCACAGTAGAATGTACTGTCATAAATTGCAACTCTGAAAACTCCTGTGGTTATGCGAATATCGAAGGGGCAGAAGAATCTGTAAACCAGCGCGCCATCTTCCATAAAAACAGAGAACTCTTCTATTCGCGTTGGAGAGTATGTTTGTCCGTTGATATCCAGGAAAGTAAAATAGTCGGAAGTCTCCAGATTGGAGAATGCGCTTGAAAAAACTTCCGAGCTTTCAGTAGAAGAAAATCGACCGTCGCTGTTTCGGTCGAAATCAGTTGTTATGGCCGCAGTGAACATGGGGTCGAAATGCCAGGTTATCTCCAGTCCCAAAAGAATATCTTCCTGTAGCCGAACCTGCATCTCTGTGTCAATGAACATATGCGGGTGGGCAAACAGACTGCCCCAGGAAAGAAAAAGAAAATAAAAAACCAGGTGTTTCAAAGATCCTCCCCTGAATGTTTCGAGTTGCTGGAATATACAGGAACACAATGCGATTTAGCGACGCAGAAGAAAAGTGACTTAGATAGATGTGACACCTCGTTCTTCGTTTCCCTGTTCAGGGTTTACACTATATTGTGTCAGGGTGACTTCCGGAAGGAGGCGGGATATTACAGACTGGAGTCTGCATAGAAAGAATATGGTAGATCTGCTGAAGCAAATGGGAGTTCAGGACAATCTGGTTCTTCATGCCATGGGAGTTGTTGAAAGGCACAGGTTTGTTCCGTCAAAACACCGATATCAGCGGTTGGAAGATCCTTACTGCAACCATCCGCTTCCCATCGGTTACGGCCAGACTATCTCACAACCCTTTGTTGTTGCATACATGCTGGAGAAGCTGAAGCTGACCTCAGGTAAGAAAGTGCTGGAGATCGGAACAGGGTCAGGATATGTTGCAGCATTGCTTGATGAAATGGGTCTTCAGGTCTTTACCATTGAGATAGTTGATGAGCTTGCCCGCAGGGCAGAGAAGATCATGGGTCGTGATGTTCACCTGCGGATCGGAGATGGATACACTGGCTGGCCGGAAGAAGCACCTTTTGATGCAATTATTTTAAGCTGTGCTCCGCGAAATGTTCCCGAGAATCTTATAACTCAACTAAAAGATGGCGGGCGAATGATTCTTCCAACAGGAGATATGATCCAGCGATTGGTTATGGTGATAAAAACAGGAGCAAACACCATTCAGCACGAAGATATTCCTGTAAGATTTGTTCCCATGGTACACCCGGATAAGCAGGAACCTACTCTACGATATTAACACTATCGACAAATGAATTGATTACAAATACCCGCTCGGTATTTGCTTCAGGGTCTACCGGGAAGAGGAAAAACCCTGTTTTCTTCCTGTGAATGGCATCTGATGTTCCAAAGAGGATCTCTCCATCATAGAATGAGACCGCAATGTGTTTACCCGACACTTTTGCCTCACTGAAGTCATGAGAATCTGTGTGTAGGTAATTTCCATGAAAATTGTTCACAAAAAAGACTGCCTTGAGGTTTTCCAGTTGAATCTCTTCCTTGCATGCAGGATCATCAGCACTTGTAAGATGAAATTTACTCTTCTGTGGAGAAAAATCATTCGTGTGCCCTTTCGCGATCTCACCGTTCTTCATATGTACAACGATCTTATTCATTTTATACCCCTGGTTAAATAAGGTCTACACCTAATGTTAACTCACAGAGACAGCTGCGTCAATGGAAGATGTAATGGTATATTTGCGGGATTGATTCGGGAATACTCTTGCTACTGGATGAGTATATCTGCAAAGAAGGGAGTAAATATCAAAGAGAAAGTGTCAACCTGGTTTTTTCCTGTATGTCTGTTTGCTTTTTCAGCTGTTGGATTCTGCTCGGACCACTATGGTGAAACTCTGGGAGAAGAGTTTGAGGATAACAGTTCGTTTTTTGACAGAGGCGTGATCCATGATATTTCAGACAGAGCAGTTTTTGACATGCTGGCTTCCGGAGGGGAACAACCAGCTTCTTTACAGTTCTCAGAGGTGAAATTTCTTGTTACAGATATCCGCACAGATCAGCCCGGGCTGTTTTTTATTGATTCTAATGATTTTATGTATCACTGGAAGTTCTTTAATGAAGTTCTTGGATGGAATCTTAGTCTGTTGGATTTTAACACCAGAACATACACAGACTTCAACAGAAGACTTCTTGCTGGAAGCATTGTTGCACACGACAGATATACCAGTGTTGAATACCCCGATGGAGTTATCGCCATAGAGTTCTGGCCCAGTGATCCTGTTCATGTTGAAGAAGCTATGCTTGCATTCAACCAGATCAGCCGGGGGATGAGATTTGCATCGGGGAAAATTGTTTATCACCCCACAGGAGAGACTCAAGTAAGAATTTACCTTGAAGAGTTGGACTCTTTTGAACGCGCTGGGATTCCCGTTTTACTCACCAGTGATCTGTACAGCGGAGTTGATTACGCCGCAATGAACACAGGTCTGGCCTGCGGAATTCTTCGCGACGGCAACACCTGCAATGGATTCTCGCCTGAAGATATCCTTGTGTTTGAATCCATACCTAATGATATAAGTCATGTGGCTGGAATTATAACCACGATCCCGCAAACCCCTCTTTCGCACATTAATCTTCTTGCTATTCAGAATGGCACACCAAATATTTACATTCCTGATTATGCAGATTCACCGGAGTACAAAGCCCTTGTTGGAAAGTATGTAAGACTGACTGCTCTTCCCGGAGGATACACGATTAATGAAATATCTTATGCTGATGCAATGTCGTGGCTTGAGTCAGTAAGGCCTGCTGAAACAACCATTTTAGAAAGAGAGATCAGAGAGCAGAGAATACTGCCAGTCGACATGATAAGACTGGTTGATTCCGAAGCTTATGGCGCAAAGGCTGCAAGCCTGGGAGAACTTACCTGGTGCCTACCGAATCACAGCATTCCTGAAGGGTTTGCAGTACCTTTCTACTATTACCATAAGTTCATGATATACAATGATCTGTATCATATTGCAGATTCGCTGATTACTCTGGAAGAGTTCGATTGGGGCGTGGACGAAAGAGAAGCCGTTCTTCGAGAGCTGCGGCAGAGGATCATGGAAAGTGAAGTACCGGAATGGATCGCAGATTCCCTCAGCGTGATGGCCCAGCGGTTTGAACCGGGGATATCACTTCGATGTCGTTCCAGCACAAATAACGAAGATCTTCCAGGGTGGAGTGGTGCAGGGCTTTACAGCTCGTTTACTCATCATCAGGAGGAAGGGCATATAGCCGAGACCGTTAAGCAGGTGTGGGCAGGATTGTGGACATACAGAGCATTTGTGGAAAGAGACTTCTATAGAATTGATCATTCTTCTGTTGCAATGGGTGTTCTTGTTCAT
>JAOZLN010000108.1 GCA_029934845.1 Candidatus Sabulitectum sp. | reverse complement strand
CAAAGACAAAATCGTCATGGGGCTGGAACGCAAATCAAAAGTCATCAAAGAAGATGATAGAAGAATCCCGATCCAGAAGAATGTGCATCTGGCACAAAGACCCGGTGCCCAGTCAAATGATCTGTGGGGAAGTCTGTGACATGTCATGCCTAGAAGAGGCCTGAGAAAAGGAGGATCCACAAAAGCCCCAAAAACGAAAAGACCGCCAATGGCCACAAGCAGAACTGATCCTGTTCTTCTTAGATCAACCATCAGACCACGTATTCTCATCCCAGTTGAAATGGTCTTTCACCGATGATTCTCCAAGAATCTCCAGAGCGGCATATTTCCCCATTTCAATAGAGTGATCCATGTTGTTGTAACGGAACAAACCCTGCCTTCCGCAGGTAACGCTGTCCGGGATCTTTTCCAGAGCATCCAGTACTGTCGAGGTATTCCTGGCGTAGGTAAGGTCATATATGGGATATGCGTGCTCTCTGCGGGTAAGATGAGCACCAACCACCATATGGGCAGAAAACAGTTCAAGGTGTTCAGCCCCGGGAACTACAGCTTTAAGCAGTTCCTTCCTGGACATATTCCATACACTGTCATTTTTCTCACAACTGAATTCAAAAACGACCTGCGAAGGAACATCAGGATCGAAATTCCTTGAAATAGAGAGCCTGTTGAACAAATAGCGATCTTCAGAGGTGTAGATCCAGTGATCGGTCGGTGTTACATCACTGTCCAGCATTACCGTCAGGAACACCAGAGCTCTGAACTTTAGATTCAGTGCAGCATTATGAACCTCCGGGGGAAGAACATCTCCCAGCAGCTTTGTGTACTCATTTACAGGAATAGTGTTTATGATCCTGTGGGACATGATGTGACCTTTCTTCAGATCAATACGCCATCCGTCCCCGGTTTTGTGCACAGCGGTGGGTACCGTAGAGAACAGAATGGAACCGCCCTGCTCCGTGACCCGGGTGGCCAGTCCGTGACAGATCTCACCTATACCGCCCCTGGGATAGTGAAATGTGCTCACAAGACTTCTCACGGCTTCCTTTGAAGGAGCAATGGTTTCTTTTATCAGGCCCGCCAGACTCGGTACAGTTATCCGCTGACTGGCCCAGTCGGCACTAAGCTGAGAAGGCTTGATCCCCCACAGTTTCTCATTGTACGGAGCCAGATACAGATCGTAAAGACCCCTGCCGAAACGACTGAGCACCCAGCCTTCAAAGCTTTCCTGTTCCCTTGGCGCAAAAAGCCCTCTGATGCTCTCCCAAAGAAAACTGAACATCATACCGATGCCCTTGTAAAACGGCATGGTAGACAACACATTGCTGAAAGCAAGAGGATATTCAAAATAACGATCCAGAAGTCTGATCCTGCTTATTCTGTTCAGTTCAAGAAGTTCAATTCCAGGCAGCCCTTTTACAAAGTCAAGGATCTTCTTATTCGATGTATGAAATCTGTGTGGCCCCAGGTCGTACCTGAAACCATCCATCTTTACAGTTGCCGCAAGACCTCCGTAAGACGGTTCCTTTTCCAGAACTGTTACCTCGTGTCCCCGCCGGACCAACTCTTCAGCTGCGCTGAGACCAGTCAGCCCGGCGCCAAGAACAACAACTTTCAACAAACTACCTTTCTTCTTCGATCCAGATGATCCTTGTTCTGTTGTCGGGCTCAATTGGTGAAGCAGATGTAATATGATCAGTAACAGCCTGAAGCAGCGTCACCCCTGCAAAAGTTGCATCGTGGTCCAGCATTATGCCATACCCCACATTACCCTGTGCCAGGTATCCTGTTGTTGCAAGAATGTAAACTGCGTCCAGTTCAAGGGGTTCCCCGTTTATCATGGGATCTTCTATTTTGCTGCCATCTTCTACTGCCTGGTTGCGGCTGCATGTAAACCCGGATATTTCCATATCCCGCCTTCGGCCCTGCATTCCGGTTTCCAGTATTTCTAGAAGCTCTGCACCCGTTATCTCCAGTGTGTAAAGATCTTCCTCAAAGGGTATTGCAGTATAGATAATTCTGGGCGTAATGTATCCTCTTGGAATGGCTGCACGAATACCGCCTCTGTTCAGAAGCCCCACATCGGCATCTGTGGCTGCACAGATAGCATCACTCATAAGTCTTCCAAGAGGGTGCTCCGCACCGCCCCTTGGTATCTCTGTAACTGCCTCTCCAACCACTTCATCCATGCCGGCCTCGGCGATTTCCCGGTAGCCGTTAATAAGCTCAAACTGCTCCTGGTCAGGCCAGAACCTGTCATGAAGCAGACTGACGTATTCCTCGCCGTCAGGCAGGTCATATCCGACAATTGATCCAGTCTCTGTATCCATGGCAATTCTGATGTGCCCGATACCCGTACCGTTTGCATATCCCTGAACTACAATTGTGTGGGTAAGAGGATTAACCCAGGGCTGGCGGAGAGCCACATGGGTATGACCGCTTACTACAAAATCAATTCCCTCTACCATGCATGTCAGTTCTGCTGAGTTATAAGCAAAGTCTTTTGTGTACTCTTCCCCGTTGTCCCATGCTTCATACACCCTTGCTGTGTATCTTTCCGGATCAGGTGGCTGGCCCAGATGTGAAACCAGAACTACCACTTCTGCACCTTGTGCATACACCTCTTCCAGAGCGGTTTCAACTGCTTCAAGCTCCGGGGTGATCAGATACCCCTCCAGAAGTTCAGGATCGACCAGACCGTAGGTATCTGAAGTTGTAACCCCGACAAAAGCCACATTGATCCCGTCCATATCCATAAAAATATATGGAACAACAGGTGAGGGTATCTCTCCGTCCAGGGTGGTGAAATTAGTACAGATCACGGGAAAATCTGCCATTTCTGCCTTTTCAATGACATTTACCGCTCCATGATCAAAGTCATGATTACCCAGTGTCATCATGTCATAGTCCATGGAATTCATCCATTCCATCATGAATTCGCCTGAGTTGTAGTTGCCTACAGGGGTTCCCTGCCAGATATCACCGGCATCAATCAGCAGGCAGTACTCTCCGCTTTCAATACATTCTTCCCGAACCTGATTCACATAGGTGGCAATCCAGGCACCACCACCAATTCCCGGAGGAAAATCGGGATTCATGAAAGACGCCTCCCGCGGAGCGATCCCTCCGTGAATATCATTGGTGTGAAGAATGTTTAAATAAACAATCTCAGCCTGTACAGAAGTTGCCAGAAGGAATAGTACCAGCGCAATTCTTGTGAGCATGATACCGTCCTTTCTAGAATGTCTTTGTGACACCAAGGGTAAAAGCGGTTCTGCTGGATTCCACCACAAGAGAATCCCCCGGTGTAAAAGACGGAAGACCGTCGGCCTGATACTGATCCCAGCGAACAGGTGAGAAGCTTATTGCTGCATCCACGGCAAGATCATCAATGATCCAGCCAAGACCTGTTGTAAACTTCATTCTGTTAAGAGCACCCGCGATGGGAGAACTATCGTATTCAAAACCCGCTCTGCCTATTGTGTTACCCGGTAAAGTATTCTCTACACCGGCACCTAATCCCCATGAATTTCTCATGGCGGCATCAACATCATCAATTTCAACAGACGATGTGCCTGACCACCAGAAATCCGCGACAAAAAGACTCATCAACCTGTTGCCGGGCAGATATCTTAAACCTGCTCTGACTGTAACTGGAAGGGTCAAATCGATCTCTACTGTGTCTACTTCAACTTTCCAGCTCATTGGCTGCTCAATTCCAGCACTTAATGTTACTCGACCAAGATCAACCAGTGCAGATCCGCGAACTATCATTCCAGAAATATCAGTTTCAACCTCATTTTCAAGATCCGCAGCGGTTGGATCCACATAATCTATACGGTGATCCATTGAACGTGTCCCTGTTGCAAAACTGCCACCGGCACCAAAGGAAAACCTTTCCCACTGGGTCCATGCAGCTGAAAGCCCGAAATCACTCAGCATTCCACTGATGTCCAGTGTTTCCTCTGCAACCTTCACATAGTCACCATCATTCATCACCCTGCTGTATGCGTAACTAAATGTTGAAGCCGCTCTCCATCCAGCTGAAACAGCAAGGTTACCCTGCCTCCATGAAAGGGCGGCTGCTCCGGGGAGGGGATGAAAGTTCTGGTTGAAACTGTGCTCGGATTCCCCAACCACTCCGCCAAAACTGTCATAAACTCTTCGGGTTCTTTTTTCAATATCCAGAGCCAGAGCTCCGGTGATCCCTGCACTGAAACCCTCAGGAAGCAATGCCGCCGAAGCGGGGTTCTGCACAGCTGCCTGTGGAGAATCATCTGCATACGCAGTATTACCCATTCCCGCCGCCGATGCTGAACCGGAAACTCCCTGATCTCCAAGCCACAATACCTCAGGCAGGCCGCCTGACAGGGCAAGAAGAATAATCAATCCACCTGCTGTTATACCCATTTGTCCTCCTGCTTACCAGCGAATGTCAAGCTGGCAGCGAATACCGTAATCGGTGACATGATCGCCGAAATCTGTTACTGTTTCATCCGGATCTCCCTGATAGTGATACTGATCATCGGGATCCGGTCTGTAAAATCCATTGTGGGGAAAGAAAGTGTCTTTCCTGACAAACTTGAAGCGAAGCTGAAGATTATCCGACAGTGTATTCTTCATGGTGACATAGAACTTTGTTCCGTCCCCATCAAGAAAATCTATACCGGTATCTTCAAATTCCCACTGGCTCATACCATCTGTGGTCCAGAAAGTGCTGCCACCCAGAACTGAGAGTTCAGGGCTGAACTCATGCTCCCAGCGCGTGGCCAGAAAACCACCACACATATTTCTATCATCTCCGTAAAGAGGGTTGGGAGTAAGTTCTACATTTCCGTACCGGAGCTCCATGCTGAAGTAATCTCCACCAAAAGGAAGAGAAAATGTACGAAGTGTGAATTCCTGTGTACGGGAGTTACTTGGAACAATGTCTTTGTGGTTGATCTTATCCTGGAATTTGTACTTCAACCGGAACCTCACTGGCCATACAGGCCGGTACTCCACTTCCCCCTGAAATCGGAGGTTCTCTGTGTCATAAGCCAGATTCCGCCAGACATCAAGATAGACCTTCGTAAAGGTTACCTGACGACTTACCTGGAATCTGGTCTCCATGTAAAGACCCTCTTCGGGTTTGGGCACAGGAAGATCAGCCAACTGAGAAGTAAGCGGATCATTCAACCTGTAAGGCTTCTCGAAAACGGTATCATCAAACCTGTGCTGTTCGGAGAAAGCCCGGTTGTACGGATTCATAAAACCAAGAGCATAGTTGCGATATGAAGCCGAAACATTAAACCAGTTGTTCTACCAGCTGGCTGTGGTAATGCTTGCCCAGGCTCCATTATCCTGACGCACTGCTTCCACCTCGGCACTCATGTTTTCATAAACAGTCTGTGCGGAACCTGCCAGATAGCTCAGTTTGTTACCTGCAGGCATGTGAGCGTACTCCGGGCAGTCCCAGGTGTATGTGTCGTTGGGAATATCCATTCCGGCCACAGAAGGGTTCAGGGAATCGCTGTACTGTATCTGCAAAGTTCCCATGCCAATTGCCGTACCTACTGGAAGATAGTCTCCCATGTCGTAAAAGGCATAACCACCGTAAGTGGTTTCATCAAGAACACCACTGTATTCCTCCGGCCTGAGTTCTCCCTGGTAAAGAACATTGGGAGTACCATCCAGGTTTGTTAACGCATCGCGAGGTGTAAACGAGCCAAAAGCGTAGCCAAGCACCGGCCCTGCTTCGATCTGGGTTGCACCTCCAAGAAGAGCACTCTGTCTGGATGATGTAAGATCAGGGGTCAACCCCCATGTTCTGTATGTGTTTCTGTACATGAGTTCATCGGAGTTGTCGATCAGAAGCCCCTGGGCAAGTGAAAGCCTGTAGTTGCCGGCTATAACCTGTCTGACAAATCCGTCATCCTGGAAAGAGAAATATGCCTTTCCCACATCGAATCTGTCATTTACAGGTACATCCAGCCCAGCGACAAGATCGCTTCCAGCAGTAGAATTAACCCCTCTGGAAAGCCGGGCACCTGCGCGATATCTGTCTCCTGAGCCTACTCTGACTCTGTGACTGAAACCGGTGATATCACGAGCTTCTATAAGTTGATCGTATTCAGATTGCAGTCGTGTGATAAGCTCAAGACTGTCTATTGAAGTGGAGGAAAGCTCTCTTCCCCCCTCAAGAATATCTGATATTGCTGATTTCAATTCAGAGATCTGCCCCTCGATCCCGTCGTCAATTCCACTTCTGCCTTCGTTGTCATCGTATATGAATCGATAGCTTCCGTAAAAATCAGTTGAAGAGTAATCAGGCTCACGGGTAGAGACATAGTCTCTCATGTTGCGGTAACCGTAGTAGCGAAGGTTTTCGGTACTGCGCAGGGATGAAACAGAAGATACGGGACCAAGGCTCCTCAGTCTGCCGTCAACCGATGCCGCATCTATAAAACTGACCCTGTCAAGGCTGCGAAGATCCCACCAGGAAACCTGGTTTATGGGCAAAGGTCTAAGAAGAAGATCCTCCCAGTACTCAACTGCAGCGTCTCCGGGTCCGTCTTCCTGGGCAAGTCTTTCCATAACGTTAAGGATCTGGGATGATATCTCGGGTTCAGGCACAGGCAGAACAATTACATTCTCTCTGAGCCATCCAAGGGTAGCAGGCGTGAATCCTGGAAGATCCACCACCTCATAAACATTCTCCAGCCCTCCAGTACCCTGTATGTAGTCGTACAGAACAACAACCTGTTCTGAAGTAAGTCCCTCCAGATCAAGCAGCTCCTCGTAAGTGGCAGAGTTCAGATCGAACCCCGGGGGCACAGCGGCCAGCATTGAAGCAAGCAGCAGGCTAAAAAGCATATGTCACCCCAATTGCGTGTGACAAATTCATCTCTGGATGGGTCTGTACAGAGTAGCTGGCCTTAACGCCCTCCACAACCGCAGAGAACCCTCCGGTGAACACGGCAGGGCCGCTCATGGCTCCGGCGTAAACTGATATAGGCCCAAGAGGCAGGGCTCCCCCCACTCTGACACGGGTCCCTCTGAAGTCTCTTGAAAGAGCAAACGCTGTTACCAGACCATCCGCCGGCTCATACGAAATACCAGCATCCATCTGCCTGTGCATGTACTCCTCTGAGTTACCTATGCGGGACTCAAGCGGGTTCTTTACAGCAGCGGCAAAGGCCCATCTGTCGTACATGGTAACCCTGAACCCGGCGTTGACTGAAAATGCCATTGAACTGCCATAACTGCTCACTCCGTCTTTGATGTCCACTCTTGCAAGAACAGGCTGCAGGCCGAATGAAAAATCACGGGAAAGCCTGCCGGCAATTGTTGCAGCAATTACCTGCTCGTTGTAAAGTTCACCACCAAACCACCTTGCACTGCCTGCCAGGTTCCAGTTCTCGGTTAAGGGTGCTCCACCGTCTATACCAGCCGTTGCAAAATCAAAATTAGAGTAGGGCATTTTTCCCGATATGGTAACAGATGCCTTTTCCATGGATGCAACAGATGCGGGATTCCACATATTGCCTTCAAGGCCGGCAAGAACTACTCCGGTGCCCCCCATGGCCATTGCCTGTATACCCATTTCCAGTTCTTCAAAAGAGCCGGAAGCAGGTATTGCCAGAACAAGAACAAGAAGGGCTGTGGTTATTTTAATTCTCAATGTGATCCCTCCTTATTCCAGTGGCGCCGCGATAACCACGGTCTCAGTTGTTGTCAATCTGTCTCCGTTGGGATACACTCCCTCAAGCAGAAGTAGATACTGTCCCATAGGTAAAAATTCGTTCCAGTCATCTCTGCCGTCCCAGTTGAATACATCACCTGCTGGAGAGTTTATAGCCAGATGGGCAAGATCTCTTCCTGCACGATCATACAGAGTAAGATTAAATCTTACACCCTGTGGTCC